>JAHWJE010000120.1 GCA_019348575.1 Actinomycetota bacterium
TCAGCTCAGGGCGTTCTGCATAAATCGTGATCGTCGTGTTGGCGGTGTAGATCTCAAGATCCGGCCGCCATCCGGCCGCCGTCAAAAATGGCCGCCGGGGCACCCTTGATCGTCGTGGCGCGATGCTCCCAATCGCTGTACAGGCGCGCGGATCCTGCCTGGACGGTCTGCTCCTCCTGACGTCAGGAGTCCGCGCCGGTCCCACCGTGGCTCGTCGCGTCGGCCTCGTCGCCGCCCGTGCGCTCGACGGAGTCCGCCGAAGGGCTGTCGCTGGCCCTGCCGGTTATCACGGATTGGAGTCCCTGGTCGTCTCCCGTGTCCTCCCTCGCCTTGGCTTCGTCAATCATCTCGCGCGGGACGCCGCCCTCCTCGTCGCCGCCCTCCTTCTCGGGATCACGGAAGCCACCGCGGGTCTCCCTGGGGTCTTGCTCAGCCATGCGTTCCTCCCTCGTCGTTTCCGTGCGTCTGGTCTACCCGTCTATCGTCAATGCCGGCCTTCCCTGGACCGGCGCGCCCTAGCCGCCGACGATCTCGGCGAGGGCCTCGAGCAGCCCGTCCGGCGCCACGACGACGCCGGCGGGCGCGGCGCCGGACGGCTCGAGCCTCCGTACCTGCAGCCCCGCCGCCTCGCACAGCAGCGTCCCCGCCGCGATGTCCCAGATCTGCACGCCGCGCTCGTAGAACGCGTCGTAGCGCCCCGCCGCCGTCCAGGCGAGGTCGAGCGCGGCGCTGCCCATGCGGCGCACGTCGCGCACCTGCGGCAGCAGCCGCGCGACGACCTGCGCCTGCGCCTCGCGCACGGCCGAGTCGTAGGCGAAGCCGGTGGCGACGAGCGCGCTGGCAAGCTCCACGGTCTCCGAGCCCCGCATCCCGGCGCCGTTGAGCGTCGGCGGACCGTCGTCGCGCGAGCCGGCGAAGATCTCGTCGCGCAGCGGATCGAAGACGACGCCGACGAGCGCGCCGCCGTCGTCGTGCGCGGCGACGCTGACACACCACTGCGGCAGGCCGAAGAGGAAGTTCACGGTGCCGTCGAGCGGGTCGACGATCCAGCGCAGGCCGGCCCCCTCCTGCGTCTCTCCCCCCTCCTCGCCGAGGATCGCGTCCTCCGGCCGCGCCGACGTGATGATCTCGCGGATCGCGCGCTCGGCGGCGAGGTCGGC
Source organism: Actinomycetota bacterium (assembly GCA_019348575.1). The sequence continues at coordinate 1,161 of JAHWJE010000120.1, forward strand.
CTCGGAGACGAGATCGGTCGGCGTCGACTTCGAACCGGTCGCGCGCTCGCCGCCGGCCTGGAAGCGCTCGCGCAGCAGCTCGCCCGCGGCGCGCGCGGCCTGCTCGGCGAGCGCCCGCAGCTCGGCGGTCGCGCTCAAGAGACCGGCGGCCGGGAGTCGGCCCAGGGCCTGGCGACCTCGAGCTGGTGCGAGAGCGAGAACAGCATCGCGTCCGAGCCCGGGCGGCCGACGAGCTGCACCGACAGCGGCAGGCCGGCGGCGTCGAAGCCGGCGGGGACGGCGGCGGCGGGGTTGCCGAGGTGGTTCCAGACGCCGTTGAACGGCACCCAGCGCAGCACGGCGTTGAGCGTGTAGGACGCCCCGCGGCGCTCGTAGCGCCCGATCGGCAGCGGCGCCCTGGCGAGCGTCGGCCCGAGCACGACGTCGACGTCGTCGAAGATCGCGTTGACGCGCGCGGCGTCCCTGGCCTCGTTGTGCCGCGCGCGCGCCGCGATCGGGCGCGCCGCGCTGCCCAGGCGGGCCAGCCCGCGCGTGCGGCGCTCCAGCCGCTCGGGATGCTCGAGGCGCTGCGCCTCGTCGGCGATCCCGGCCAGGTAGCGCGCGACGACGTTCAGCCCGACGGGGCCGATCGGCGGCTCGCGCTCGACGACCTCGTGGCCGAGCGAGCGCAGCAGCTCCGCCGTGGTCTGCGCCGCCTGGCGCCACTCGGCGCTCACGCGGGCGGTGCTGCCCAGCGGGATCTTGTGCGACAGCGCGACCTTCAGGCGCGGCGGATCGCTCTGTGCGGCCGCCACGAACGGCTCGCCCGTCGCGACCTCGTACAGCAGCGCGGCGTCGGCGACCGTGCGCGCGAGAAACCCGTACACCGACAGGCCGCCGAAGGGGATGTCGTAGGGCGCCGTCGGCACGAGCCCGCGCGTCGTCTTCAGCCCGAACAGCGCGCAGCAGGCGGCCGGGATGCGGATCGAGCCGGCGCCGTCGGACGCGGTCGCGGCCGGTACGAGCGCGGCGGCGACCGCGGCGCCGCTGCCGCCGCTCGAGCCGCCGGGCGTGCGCTGCGGATCCCACGGATTGCGCGTGATCCCGCCGTGGACGGTCTCGGTGAACGGCCAGGCCGCGAGCTCCGGCGTGCGCGTGATGCCGACGACGATCGCTCCGGCCGCGCGCAGCCGCGCGACGAGCGCGGCGTCCTCGGGCTCCGGCGCGCCGTGCGCATGCGACCCGCACATGCGCGGCTCGCCGCCGACCGGCATGTCGTCCTTGACGGCGATCGGGACGCCGAGCAGCGGCAGCTCCGCGGCGCTGGCGATGCGCTGCGCCGCCCGGTCGGCCTCGAGCAGCGCCTGCTCGGCGAAGACGGCGCGAAAGGCGTTGAGCTTCGGATCGAGCTCGGCGATCCGCTCGAGCGCCGTCTCGACGAGCTCGCGCGGCGTGACGGCGCCGCCCTTGACGAGCTCGGCCTGGCGGGCGACCCCGGCGAAGGCCAGCTCGCGACGCTCGGTGGCGGTCGGGGTGCCCATCTGCACGCCTAGAGTAGTGCCCATGAGCCTCGTCCTCGTCGAGGACCGCGACGCGGTCCGCCACGTCGTCCTGCACCGCCCGGAGAAGCGCAACGCGCTCAGCGCCGCCGTCGTCGAAGAGCTCGGCGAGGCGCTGCACGCGGCCGCGGCCGAGGAATCGGTCCGGATCGTCGTGCTGCGGGGCGCCGGAGCGATGTTCTCGAGCGGCATGGACACCGCCGACCTCGCTGCGCTCGCCGCAGATCCGATCAAGCTGCGCGAGCACCGCGAGGCGATCCTCGCGATCTGGAACCTCTGCGAGGACATGGCCAAGCCGACGATCGCCCAGATCCACGGCGCCTGCCTCGGCGGCGCGGCCGAGCTCGCGCTCGCGTGCGACATGCGCGTCATGGCCGCCGACGCGGTGATCGGCCTCGTCGAGACGCGCGTCGGGCTGATTCCCGACGTCGGCGGCTGCTCGCGACTGCCGTCGCTCGTCGGCCTCGGGCGCGCGAAGGAGCTGATCATGGCCTCGAAGATCATCGACGGCACGGAGGCCGAGCGGATCGGCCTCGTCAACCGGATCGCGCCCGCCGATGGGCTGGACGCCGCGACCGCGCAGCTCACGGGCGAGCTGCTGGGCTGCGCGCCGCTCGCCGTCGGCCTCGCCAAGCAGATCCTCAACGCCGCGGCACGGCCCGCCCTCGCGGGCACGCTCGAGCAGGAGGTCGCCGCGCAGGAGCTGTGCGCGACGAGCGACGACTTCCGCGAGGCGACGCTGGCGCTCGTCGAGAAGCGCGCCGCCGAGTTCAGCGGACGGTGAGAGGGGCGGCGGCCGGCCCGCAGCCGCCGGATATGCTCGCTGCGCCTTGCCCGAGCCGGTCTCCATCATCGGCGCCTCCGGCGCGCTCGGCTTCGGCCTCGCCGCGCGCCTCGCGCGAGCCGGCTGCGCCGTCACGATCGGCTCGCGCGACGCCGAGCGCGCCGAGCAGGCGGCGATCCGCGTCCGCGAGCTCGTCCCCGACAGCCTCGTCGCCGGCCTGCCGAACCTGATCGCCGCGTCGCGCAACGAGCTCGTGATCCTCTGCGTGCCGTTTCGCAACCAGTCCGAGACGCTCGGCAACCTGCGCGACGTGCTGCGGCCCGGGCAGGTCGTGCTCGACGCCACGGTGCCGCTCGCGGCGGCCGTCGGCGGCAGGGCCACGCGCGTGCTGGGCGTGCCGCAGGGCTCCGCCGCCCAGCAGGCGCAGGAGATGGTGCCGGCGGGCGTGACCGTGCTCAGCGCGCTGCACACCGTCAGCGCCGCGCTGCTGCGCGACCTCGACCACGAGCTCGACGAGGACGTCCTCGTGTGCGGCGACACGCGCGCCGACAAGCGCCGCGTCGCCGCGCTGATCGACAGCATCGACGGGCTGCGCTGCGTCGACTGCGGCCGGCTGGAGATGGCGCGCGTCACCGAGTCGGCCACGGCGCTGCTGATCGCGATCAACGCCCGTTACAGGACGCATGCCGGGGTGAAGGTCACCGGCCTGCCCGACGAGCTGTGGGCGAGCTGATGGCGCAGCGGATCGTGGTCCTCGCGGGCGGCACCGGCGGCGCCAAGCTCGCGCGCGGCATGCTCGACGTCGTCGGCGACAGGCTGACCGTCATCGCCAACACCGCCGACGACATCGAGATCTACGGCACGTACGTCAGCCCGGACCCGGACCTCGTCACGTTCTGGCTCGCCGACCGCATCGACGAGCGCGGCTGGGGCCTGCGCGACGACACGTTCGCCGTGATGGACGGGCTGCGCGAGCTCGGCGTCGACGTCTGGTTCGCGCTCGGAGATCGCGATCTGGCGATCGGGATCCAGCGCGCGCGCCGGCTCGCCGACGGCGCGCGGCTGACCGAGGCGCTCGCCGAGCTCGGCGCGGCGCTCGGCGTGCGCGCCCAGGTGCTCCCGATGAGCGACGAGCGCGTCCGGACGTGGGTGCGCGCCGGCGACGACTGGATGCCCTTCCAGGAGTTCATGATCCGCGCCGGCGGCGAGGGCCCGGTGCAGAGCACCCAGCTGCGCGGGGTGCAGGAGGCGCTGCCGCCGGCCGAGGCGCTCGAGGCGATCGCCGCTGCGCGCGCCATCATCATCGGCCCGTCCAACCCGGTCGTCTCGATTGGCCCGATACTGACGGTCCCCGAGATGCGCCAGGCACTGCTCGACAGCCCCGCCCCGATCGTCGCGGTCTCCCCGATCGTCGGCGGCGCTGTGCTCAAGGGGCCGACCGCGGCGTTCATGCGCTGGGCCGGCCATGACGCGAGCAGCGACGCGATCGCCGCCTGGTACGCGGGCCTGATCGACGGGCTCGTCGCCGACGAGCCGGTCGACGGGCTGCCCGTGCTGCAGACCGACACGTTGATGAGCGACGCCGCCAGTCGCCGCCGGCTCGCGGGCCAGACGCTGGCGTTCGCGGAGGGGCTCGCGGCATGACGGCTGCCGAGCGCTCGCTCACGTTCGCGATCCTGCCCGTCAAGCGCTTCGCGATCGCCAAGGCACGGCTCGGCGACGACCTCTCGGCGGGCACGCGGCGCGCGCTTGCGGAGTCGATGCTCACCGACGTCGTGATGGCGCTGCGGCGCACGAAGGTCATCGACGAGGTGGTGATCGTGACCTCCGAGCCGACCGCCGAGGCGATCGGCCAGGGCTACGGCGCGACCGTGATCTCCGACGGCGCCGAGCGGGGTCAGAGCGCGGCGGCGCTGATCGGGATCGAGCACGCGGTCGAGCACGGCGCCACGCGCGTCCTGCTCGTTCCCGCCGACTGCCCGGCGCTCGACCCCGCGCAGCTGGCGCAGCTGCTCGACCGGCCGGCGACCGGGCGCTCGGTGACGCTCGTGCCCGACCGCCACGGCAGCGGGACCAACGCGCTCGTGCTCGTCCCGCCGGACGTCATCGAGCCGGCCTTCGGCGAGGACAGCCGCGCGCGCCACGAGCAGGCCGCGGCGGCCGCCGGCGTCCCGTGCGACGTCCAGGCCGTTTCGACGCTGCTGATCGACGTGGACACCGGCGAGGATCTCACCGCGCTGCGCGAGCTGCTCGCCGGTCACCGCGGCGGGGCCGCGCACACGCGCGGGATGCTCAGCCGCATCGCCTGGCGCGAGCGCCCCGCCACGGGCTAGTAGTGGGTCGCCCAGGAACGTTGTGCCCGAAACCCCGGGATGCCGGCGCCGCCAGGCAAGGACGCAGGATCGAAGGTGTGGCTCTGCCACATCGAGATCCGAGGACGCCGCCTGGCGGTGATCGGCGCCCGAGGTTTCCGGTGCAACGTTTGTG
>JAHWJE010000121.1 GCA_019348575.1 Actinomycetota bacterium
GACGACGTCGACGTCCCGCACCGGCCGGGCGACCGCGGCAGCGCCGAGCCCAAGCGCCGCAAGCCGCGCGACAGGCCGCTGCTGATCGTCATCACCGGCCACGGCAAGGGCAAGTCGACCTCGGCCTTCGGGATGCTGCTGCGCTCGTGGGCGCGCGGCTACCGCTGCGGCGTGTATCAGTTCGTGAAGTCCGGCAAGTGGAAGGTCGGCGAGGCGAAGGCCGCGGCCGCGCTCGGGGGGATCGACTGGGAGAAGATGGGCGACGGCTGGTCGTGGCTTTCGAAGGACCTCGACGAGTCGGCGGACCTCGCGCGCGCCGGCTGGGAGCACGTCAAGCGGGTGCTCGCCGAGGAGCGCTACGAGTTCCTGCTGCTCGACGAGATCACGTATCCGCTGAAGTGGGGCTGGATCGACGTCGAGGAGTTCGTCGCGACGCTGCGCGACCGGCCCGGCTTCCAGCACGTCGTCGTCACCGGGCGCGACGCGCCGCCCGAGCTGATCGAGGCCGCCGACCTCGTCAGCGAGGTCGTCAAGATCAAGCACCAGATGGACGCCGGCATCCGCGCGCAGCAGGGGATCGAGTGGTGAGACGGATCCCGCGCGTCGTCGTCGCCGGGACGAGCTCGGGCGCGGGCAAGACGTCGGTCGCCTGCGGCCTGATCGCGGCGCTGCGCGCGCGCGGCCACGTCGTGCAGGGCTTCAAGGTCGGGCCGGACTACATCGACCCGAGCTATCACGCGCTGGCGAGCGGGCGGCCCGGCCGCAACCTCGACGCCTTCCTGTCGGGCCCGGAGCTGATCGCGCCGCTGTTCCTGCACGGCGCCGGCGGCGCGGACATCGCCGTGGTCGAGGGCGTGATGGGCCTGTTCGACGGCGCATCGGGGCGCGGCGAGCTGGCGTCGACGGCGCACGTCGCGAAGCTGCTCGACGCGCCGGTCCTGCTCGTGATCGACGCCGCGTCGATGGCGCGCAGCGCCGCCGCGATCGTCCACGGCTACCGCACCTTCGATCCCGCCGTCGAGATCGCCGGCGTGATCGTCAACAAGGTCGGCTCCGACCATCATGTCGAGCTGCTGCGCGATGCGATCGAGCCGCTGGGCGTGCCGGTCGTCGGCGCGTTGCGCCGCGACGACCGCGTCGCAGCGCCCGAGCGCCACCTCGGCCTCGTGCCGGCCGTCGAGCGCGAGCGGCGCGCGCGGGGCGCGATCGACGCCCTGCGCGAGGCGGTGCTCGCCCACGTCGACCTCGACGGCGTGGTCGCGCTGGCGCGGTCGGCGCCGGCGCTGCGTGGGGAGGCCTGGTCGCCGGGGGTCGAGGCCTGGTCGCCGGGGGTCGAGGCCCGCGCAACGGGTCGCCGCCCCGGCTCGCCCGGGAGTTCCTCGGGCGGGGTGCCAGCCAGCGCTAGCCCACCGCTAGCACCCGCTAGCACCGCTCGCGAGGAAGGGGCCACCACCACGGCCGCCCGCGCCGCTGCCACGGTCGCGATCGCGCGCGGCCCCGCGTTCTCCTTTCACTACGAGGAGAACCTCGAGCTGCTGCGCGCCGCCGGCGCGACGCTCGCCCCGTTTGACCCGATGACCGACACGGCGCTCCCCGAGGACGCGGGCGCGCTGGTCCTCGCCGGCGGCTTTCCCGAGATCTTCGGCGCCGAGCTGTCGGCGAACGCGCCGCTGCGCGAGCAGATCGCGGCCTTCGCGCGCGGCGGGCGCCCGGTGCTCGCCGAGTGCGGCGGCCTGCTGTACCTCTGCGAGGAGCTCGACGGGCTGGCGATGTGCGGCGTGCTGCCCGCGCGCGGGCGGATGGCCGGGCGGCTGTCGATCGGCTATCGCGAGGCGGTCGCGCAGGCGCCGTCGGCGCTGTGGGCGCGCGGCGAGCGGGTGCGCGGGCACGAGTTCCACTACTCGGCCGTCGACGGCGAGGGCACGGCCGCGTGGGAGCTGACCGCGCGCGGGCGCACCGCTGCCGAGGGATTCGTGGCGGGCGCCGTGCACGCCTCCTACCTGCACGTCCACTGGGCCGCCTTCCCGCAGGCCGCGCGGCGGCTCGTCGACGCCGCGGCGCGGCAGCCGGCCGGAGCATGGGCCTGACGCTCGTCATCGGCGGCACGCGCTCGGGCAAGAGCTCGTATGCCGAGGAGCTCGTGCGCCAGAGCGCGCTGCCGGTGCGCTACGTCGCCACCGCCGATCCGCGTGACGGCTCGATGGGCGCGCGGATCGCCGCGCACGTCGCGCGGCGCCCGGCGGAGTGGGAGACCGTCGTCGCCGGCGACGACCTCGCCGCGCTCGTGCGCCCCGGGCTCAGCGTGCTGATCGACGGCCTCGGCACGTGGATCGCCGGGGTGATGCACCGCGCCGGCGGCGAGGCGAGCTCGCGCGTGCGCGACGAGGTCGCCGCACTCGGGCGCGTGGCGTCGGCCGCGCCCGCCCCGGTGATCGTCGTCGCCGAGCAGGCCGGCGAGGGGATGCTGCCGGCCGACGCCCTGTCGCGCGCGTGGCTGGACCTGCTCGGCGACGCGACGCAGGCGCTGTCGGACCTGGCACAGCGCGCGGTGCTGGTCGTGGCGGGGCGCGCGATCGAGCTGGCGCCGCCGCTCGCCGGCGTCGCGGGCGCGGGCGCCGGCGCCGGCGAGAGCCTGCGCCAGCACGGTGACGCGCTCGTGCGCCCGAGCGACGCCGACCACGCCGTCAACGTCCTCGCGGGCGGTCCGCCGGCGTGGCTGCGCGAGGCGCTCGCCCGCGCGCTCGAGGACGACATCTCGAGCTATCCGCGCGAGGACGAGGCGGTCGTCGCGCTCGCCGCGCTGCACGGCCGCGCGCCCGCGGAGATCGTCCCGACCAACGGCGCCGCGCAGGCGCTGTGGCTGCTGCCCGCCGCACTGCGCCCGCGTCTGGCCGCCTGCCTGCTCCCGGGCTTCACCGAGACCGAGGTCGCGCTGCACGCCCACGGCGTCCCGGTGGCGCGCGTCCTGCGCCGCGCCGAGGACGACTTCGCGCTCGATCCCGCGGCGGTGCCGCAGGCCGCCGACCTCGTGGTCGTCGGCAACCCGGCCTCGCCGAGCGGCACGCTCGCCGCGGCGCAGTCCGTGCTCGGCCTGCGGCGGCCGGGCCGGACGGTCGTCGTCGACGAGGCGTTCATGGACCTCGTGCCGGGCGAGCCGGCATCGCTCGTGCGCGAGGCGCCGCCCGACGTCATCATCGTGCGCTCGATGACGAAGTCGCTGGCGATCCCCGGCCTGCGCGCCGGCTACGCGGTCGCGCCGGCGCCGCTGGCCGAGCGGCTGCGCGCGGTGCGCCCGCCATGGTCCTGCAACGCGCTCGCGCTCGCCGCGCTGCGCGCGATGGCGCAGCGCCCGGACGCGCTCGACGACGCCGCCGAGCGCGCCCAGAGCGAGCGGGCCGATCTCGAGCAGCGCCTTGCGCAGATCCCCGGGCTGCGGGTGTGGCCCGCCGCGGCGAACTACGTCCTCGTCCGCGTGCAGGACGGGGCGACGGTGAGCGCGCGGCTGCGCGCGGAGGGGATCGCGGTGCGGCCGGCCGGCTCGTTTCCCGGCCTCACGGCAGACCACCTGCGGATCACCGCGCGCGCGCCGCGCGACAACGCGCGGCTGGCGGACGTGCTGGCGACGGCGGTGGCGCGGTGATCACCGTCGTCGGCATCGGCGCCGAGGGCTGGGCGAGCCTCTCCGTCGAGGCGCGCTCGGCGGTCGTCGCGGCCGACCTGCTCGTCGGCGGCGAGCGCCAGCTCGACCTCGTGCCCGACGACGCGCAGGGCGAGCGGCGGCCGTGGCCGAAGGAGCTCGTGACGCTCGTCGACGAGCTGCCGGCGATCGTGGCCGCCGGGCGCTCGGTCGCCGTGCTGGCGAGCGGCGATCCGTTGCTGCACGGCGTCGGCGTGACGATCCTGCGCCGGCTGGGCGACGAGGGCGTGCGGATCATCCCGGCAATCTCGTCCTACGCGCTGGCGTGCGCCCGACTGCGGTGGCCGCAGGCCGACACCGAGCTCGTGTCCGCGACGAGCCGCATCGCCGAGGTCGTCGCGCCCGCGCTGCAGCCCGGCCGGCGGCTCGTCGTGCTGGGCTTCGGCCCGAGCACCGCGGCGCAGGTCGCGCGCGTGGTGCGCGAGCGGGGGTTCGGCGCGAGCCGGCTCGTCGTGCTCGAGGAGCTGGGCGGCGCCGGGGAGCGCATCGTCGAGTCGACTGCCGACGACTGGGGCGACGCCGACGGCGCCGCCCTGCACCTCGTCGCGCTCGAGGTTCGCGGCGACGGCCCGCTGCTCGGCCGCGCGCCCGGGCTGCCCGACGACGCCTACGAGCACGACGGCCAGATCACGAAGCGCGACGTCCGCGCTGTGACCCTGGCGGCGCTCGTGCCGGTGCCGGGACAGCTTCTGTGGGACATCGGGGCGGGCAGCGGCTCGGTCGCGATCGAGTGGCTGCGGGCGGCGCCGGGCGCGCGCGCGATCGCGGTCGAGCGCGACGCCGAGCGCGCCGCTCGCATCTCGCGCAACGCGCTCGCGCTCGGCGTCCCGTCGCTGCGCGTCGTGCAGGGCTCGGCGCCCGAGGCGCTCGACGAGCTCGAGCAGCCGCCCGACGCGATCTTCATCGGTGGCGGGCTGACGAGCTACGGGCTGCTGACGCGCTGTCGCAAGGCGCTCAAGCCCGGCGGCCGGCTCGTCGCGAACGTCGTCACGGTCGAGGGAGAGACGCTGCTGTCGCGCGCGCAGGCCGAGCAGGGCGGGCGCCTCAAGCGCCTCGCGATCGCGCACGCCGAGCCGCTCGGCGGCTTCACCGGCTGGCGCCCGGCGATGCCGGTGACGCAGTACGAGCTGCGCGTCTCATGACCGTCCACTTCATCGGCGCCGGCCCGGGCGCCGCCGACCTCATCACGCTGCGCGCGCAGCGCCTGATCGCTGCCTCGCCCGTCGTGCTGTACGCCGGCGCGCTGGTCCCGGCCGAGGTGATCGCGCACGCGCCCAGCGACGCGCGCCTGGTCGACACGCAGGACCTCGACCTCGACGCGATCGTCGCGGAGTACCGCGGCGCCGAGCAGCGCCACGAGGACGTCGCGCGCCTGCACTCGGGCGACATCTCGATCTGGAGCGCCGCGGCCGAGCAGATGCGCCGCCTCGACGAGCTCGGGATCGGCTACGACGTCACCCCGGGCGTGCCGGCGTTCGCCGCCGCCGCGGCGGCGCTCGGCCGCGAGCTGACGCTGCCGGGCGTCGCCCAGACGGTGATCCTCACGCGCCACGCCCGCCGCGCGACGCCGATGCCCGAGGGCGAGGAGCTCGACGCGCTCGCCGCGCACGGCGCGACGCTCGTGCTGCACCTCGCCGTCCAGGCGATCGACGAGCTGGCGCCGCGCCTCGCCCAGCACTACGGCGCGCAGGGAGCGGTCGCGGTCGTCGCCCGCGCCTCGCAGCCCGACGAGGTCGTCCTGCGCGGCACGCTTGCGACGATCGCGGCGCAGGTGCGCGAGGCGGGCGTGCGCCGCAGCGCCGTGATCATCATCGGACCGGCGCTGGAAGAGCGCGGCTTCCGCGACAGCCACCTGTACTCGGCGGCGCGCACGAGGCCATAGCGCCCGTGCGCCTGCGCCTGCTCGCCCTCGCTCGGTCGCTCAGCCCGTCGCAGCGAGTTCGCGGGGTGACTCCGGCCGGCGCTCGAGCGGCAGCGCAACCGCCGGCGGCGGGCTCACCCGGACGTCGACGAGCTGCTCGCCGATCCGCACCTCGACCGTCGCAGTGCCGGCGAGCGCGACCATCTCGCGTGCCTCGCGCAGTGCCCGCTCGACGTGTGGGCCGGTGACGCCGCAGGCGACGAGGAACTGCTCGGCCCACCCGCCGCTCAGCATCGCCGCGTCGACCTCCAGCTCCTCGATGCGCAGCGACCAGTGCTGTGCTGTGCCCGGCAGCGCCGTGATGATGCACGCCGCCATGTCGTCGGGCTGGTCCTC
>JAHWJE010000122.1 GCA_019348575.1 Actinomycetota bacterium
CGCGAGGTCGTCAAGCGCCCGGCCGATCCGCAGCGGGACCCGTACGGGGGCGAGGAGGATCGAGGAGACCTGCACGCTCTCGGCGTACCCCCTGACGAGCGCACGGTGCCGGGGTTGGCGCGCGGGAGTCCCGCCGGAGCCGGTGCCTGGCACCGCGCCGTATGCCGGGCAGATACGAAACGGTTCCAGGCACCGCTGCGGCCCGCCGCGTCAGCCGCGGGCGACGGCGACCCAGTCCTCCGTCGCCTCCAGCCTCGCGAGCACCGCGACCAGCTGCGCGGCATCCTCCTCACGCACGGACACGAGGACCACATCGGCGCGATGCCCTACCTGCTGCCACAGCTGGTGGACGAGCAGCGCCAGGCGATCCCGGTATATGGCACCGACCTGGCGCTCGGCTTCGTCGAGGCCCGCTTCCTCGGCTTCCGCCGACGGGCGCAGGCCGATCACGGCCTTGATGCCGTACGCGATCAGCGCCGTGCCGCCGATCGACATCACGAGCGTCACGCCGATCGCCTTGAGCTGTTCGAGCACGAGGCCACCGCCGATCAAGCTCGACAGGTTCGTCGCGAGGTTCGGGTTGACGTCGGGGGTCGCGAACACGCCGGCGAGGATCGCGCCGATCCGATAGACGCCGCCTTGTCGGACGGCCTGCAGCTGTTCCAGCAGTCGGTAGCCGCTCACTGGAGGTACGGGCATCGGGCAGATGGCAGGGACATGGCCCTGACTCGCTTGTCGGCGAGCGGGCCTGTCCAGGGTCTTGAGGCGCATCCCCGGTCGACGGCCACGGCTCGTTCCGCCCGGAGACCGCGTTCCGCCGCACGATCGCCGAGGAGACGCCGTACGTCGGCAACGTCAAGTACGTCTCGAAGGAGGAGGCGTACGCCGCCGAGAAGCGGCGCAACCCCGAGGCGTACCAGCTGCTGGGCTCGAATCCGCTGCCCGACACCTTCCGGATCCGGCCCGACAAGCCGGAGAACGTCGGCGCGCTGCGCGAGGCGCTCGTCGCCGGCGGCGGGCCGATCGACCCGGCGATGGAGGAGGTCAAGAACCGCCGCGACGAGACGAACAAGATCCTCGCCGGCACGAAGGTCGTGAAGCTCAGCATCGGCTTCCTCGCCGCGCTTCTCATCCTGGCCTCGGTGCTGCTGATCTCCAACACGATCCGCCTGTCGCTGCTGGCCCGCCGGCGCGAGGTCGCCGTCATGAAGCTCGTCGGCGCGACCGACTGGTTCATCCGCTGGCCGTTCGTGATCGAGGGCATCCTCGTCGGCGCGATGGGCGGGATCATGGCGATCCTGCTGCTGCTCGTCGCGAAGGTCGCCTTCATCGATCCGTTCAAGCAGGAGTTCTCGCTCATCACCGCGACCGAGACCGTCAACTTCGGCGTCCTCGTCGCGATCCTGCTGACCGCCAGCGTGGCCGTCTCCGCGGCCGGCTCCGGGCTGTCGCTGCGCCGCTTCCTGCGCGTGTAGCAGGGGCGCCGACGCCCGCGCCGACCCGCCCGACTACCGTGTAGGGCCTCGTGCCCTCCCGCCTGCCCAGCCTCAAGGTCGTGCTCATCGTGCTCGCCCCGTGCCTGCTCGTGCTCGGGATCTGGCTTGGCGCGCATCCCCGGTTCTTGCCCGGCCCGGTCGCCGACGCGCTCGCCGGGCCGGAGGATCGCCGCGTCGCGCTCGAGGCGCTGGACAAGATCCACGACAAGTACTACCGGCGCGTCGGGCGCGGGGCGCTGTCGGACGCGGCGATCGCCGGCGCCGTCAAGCAGCTCGACGATCGCTTCTCGGCCTACCTCTCGCCGAAGGCGTACGGGCAGTTCCGGGCGTCGCTCAACAACGAGTTCTCGGGGATCGGGACCGCCGTGCGCCGCGTGAAGGACGGGCTGCGGATCCACACCGTCTATCCGGAGTCGCCGGCCAAGCGCGCCGGCCTGCGCCCCGGCGACGTCATCACGCGTGCGGGGAGACACAGCCTCGCCGGGCTGACGGAGGAGGCGGCGGTCGCGTTCGTCAAGGGCCGTGAGGGGTCGAAGGTGACGCTGACGATCCGCCGCGGCGAGCGCACGCTGACCAAGCGCCTCACGCGCGCGCGCATCAGCGTGCCGGTCGTCGACTCGAGAATCGCCAACGCCGGCGGCACGCGCGTCGCCTACATCGCGCTGTCGACGTTCGGCCCGCACACCGCGCACGTCGAGATGAACGAGGCGATCCGGCGCGCCAAGCGGCGCGGGGCGAAGGGGATCGTGCTGGACCTGCGCGCCAACGGCGGCGGCCTCGTCACCGAGGCGCAGCTGGTCGCGAGCATGTTCATCGCCGAAGGCCCGATTGTCACGACGCGCGGGCGCGCGGTGCCCGAGCGCAAGCTCGAGGCGGTGGGCCAGCCGATCGCCGGCAAGCTTCCGACGGTCGTGCTCGTCGATCGCGGGACCGCGTCGGCGGCGGAGATCGTCGCGGGCGCGCTGCAGGACACCGGGCGCGCGAAGCTGGTCGGCGTGAAGACCTTCGGCAAGGGCGTCTTTCAGGAGATCATGCCGCTGGACAACGGCGGCGCGCTGGACATCACCGTCGGGCAGTACTTCCTGCCCAGCGGGCGCAACCTGGGCGGTCCGGGCACCAGCCGCGGCTCGGGGCTGAAGCCCGACGTCCGCGCCAAGGACGACCCTGACACGAAGCGCGACGAGGCGCTCGACAAGGCGCTCGACGTCCTGGCCGACGAGCTGTGAGCAAGCGCCAGGCGGGTCCGAAGCCCAAGCGCAAGCGCCCGGTCGCGATCTCCGACGGCGGCGGCCGGGGAGGCCCGCAGCGCGAGCAGCAGAACGCCGAGGGCATCGTCGCGACCGTCGACAAGCGCGGTCGCTTCCTCGTCGCCGAGCCGTTCTTCGAGCGCGGCGGGCGGATGGTGCTCGACCGCGACTCGCGCACGCGCGTCGGTGATCTCGTGCTCGTCCGGCCGGCGACGCGCGCCGGCGGGCACGCGCGGGTCGTGCGCGATCTCGGCCGCCCGGACGTCGCGGCCGACGTGCTCGAGGCGCTGATGCTCGACCGCGGCCTGCGCCGGCGCTTCGACCCGGCCGTCGAGCGCGCTGCGAGGAAGGCGCGCGACGCCGGTCCGGACCCGGAGATCGCGCGCCGCGACCTGACGGCGCTGACGGCGTTCACGATCGATCCCGTCACGGCGCGCGACTTCGACGACGCCATCTCGGCCGAGGTGCTGGGTGACGGGCGCACGCGGGTCTGGGTCCACATCGCCGACGTCAGCGCCTACGTGCCGCCCGGCTCGCTCGTCGACCGCGAGGCCGCCCGGCGCGGGACGAGCGTCTACGTCCCCGGCCGCGTCGAGCCGATGCTGCCCGAGGCGCTGTCCAACGATGCCTGCTCGCTCGTGCCCTTCCAGGAGCGCGCCGCCGTCACGGTCGAGCTCGACTTCGCGGGCGCCGATGTCAAGCGCGCCGAGTTCTATCGCTCCACGATCCGCTCGGACGCGCGGCTGGACTACGAGCAGGTCGACCGCGTCTTCAGCGGCGAGGAGGAGGCGGCCGAGCCGTGGGCGACGCCGCTGGCCGCCGCGCGTGCCGTTGCACATGCCCTGCACGAGCGCCGCATGCAGCAGGACGCGCTCGAGCTCGAGACGAGCGAGCCGGAGTTCGCGTTCGACCGGGGCGGCCACGTCGCCGAGTCGCGCCCGAGCGAGCAGACCGAGTCGCACCGCCTGATCGAGCACCTGATGATCGCCGCCAACGAGCAGGTCGCGCGGCTGCTCTCCGACCGCGGCGTGCCGACGCTCTACCGCGTCCACGAGAGGCCCGACGGCGAGAAGGCGCTGGCGCTCGTGCGCCAGCTGACGTCGCTCGGCGTCGCGACGCCGCCGGCGCGCGAGCACATGACGCCGTCGCAGGCGGCGGAGGTGATCGCCGCCTGCTCACGCGCCGTCGCGCAGCACACGGCGCGCACCGGGCACGGCCGCGACGCGCTCACGTTCCTCGTGCTCCGCGCGCTCAAGCAGGCCTACTACGGCCCGAAGAACGTCGGGCACGCGGGCCTCGGGCTGGCGCACTACGCGCACTTCACGTCGCCGATCCGGCGCTACCCAGACCTCGTCGCGCACCGCGCGCTGCTGAGCGCGGTCGGGGCCGGGGAGCAGGCGCCGCGCTCGTCGGACCTCGAGCAGACGGGTGCCTGGTCGTCGTCGCGCGAGCGCGACGCGATGGCGATCGAGCGCATGGCCGACCGCGTCGCGCGCGCGTTCCTGCTCGAGCGCGAGCTGTTCGAGAACGGCTTCGACCAGGAGTTCGACGGCGAGGTCACGGGCCTGATCGGCGCCGGCGCGTTCGTGCGGTTCGCCGGCGGCCACGAGGGGCTGCTGCCGGTGCGCCGCCTGGGCGGCGACTGGTGGGAGCTCAACGAGGAGGGCACGATCCTGACCGGAGAGCGCAGCGGGCAGACGATCCGGCTCGGTGACGCGGTGCGCGTGAAGGTCGAGCGCGTCGAGACCGCGCGCGGGCGCGTCGACCTCGTGCCGGTGCAGCGCATGGCGGAGCCGGCGCCGGCTATGCCGCCGCCCGCGCCGCCCGCCGCGCCTCCACGACGGCGCGGATCTCCTCCCAGTCGACGTCCTTGAAGTTGTGCATCGGGCAGAACTTGGGCCCGCACATCGAGCAGAACTCGGCTGACTTGAAGTAGTCGTCGCCGAGCGTCTCGTCGTGCATCGCCTGCGCGGTCTCCGGGTCGAGGGACAGCGCGAACTGCTCGCGCCAGTCAAACGCGAAGCGCGCCTCGGAGAGCTTGCGGTCCCACTGCGCCGCACGGCGGTCGCCGCGCGCGAGGTCGGCGGCGTGGGCTGCGATCCGGTAGGCGATCAGGCCCTGCTTGACGTCCTCGGCGTCGGGCAGGCCGAGGTGCTCCTTCGGCGTGACGTAGCAGAGCATCGACGTCCCGTGCCAGCCGACGATCGCGGCGCCGATCGCCGATGTGATGTGGTCATAGCCGGGCGCGACATCGGTGACGAGCGGGCCGAGCGTGTAGAACGGCGCCTCGTGGCAGACCTCCTGCTGGCGGCGCACGTTCATCTCGAGCTGATCCAGCGGCACGTGACCCGGGCCCTCGACCATGACCTGCACGTCGCGTGCCCAGGCGCGCTGCGTGAGCTCGCCGAGCGTCTCGAGCTCGGCGAACTGGGCGGCGTCGGAGGCGTCGGCGATCGACCCGGGCCGCAGCCCGTCGCCGAGCGACAGCGAGACGTCGTGGCGACGGCAGATGTCGAGGATGTCGTCGAAGCGCTCGAAGAGCGGGTTCTCTTTTCTGTGATGCACCATCCACCGCGCCAGCAGCCCTCCGCCGCGCGAGACGATCCCGGTCACCCTGTGCTGGCAGAGCGGCAGGTGCTCGAGCAGCACGCCGGCGTGGATCGTCATGTAGTCCACGCCCTGCTCGGCCTGGCGCTCGATCGTCTGCAGCAGCAGCTCGGCCGTCAGCTCCTCGGCGTGGCGCAGGCCCTCCATCGCCTGGTAGATCGGGACGGTGCCGATCGGCACCGCCGCCGCGTCGAGGATCGCCTGGCGGGTCTCGTCGATGCGCTTGCCGGTCGAGAGGTCCATGACCGTGTCGGCGCCCCAGCGCTCGGCGAGGCCGAGCTTGTCGACCTCCTCCTGAAGCGACGACGTCGTCGGCGAGTTGCCGATGTTCGCGTTGATCTTCACGCGCGCCTTGAGGCCGATCGCCATCGGGTCCAGCGCGTGGTGGTGGACGTTGGCCGGGATGATCATCCGCCCGCGCGCAACCTCGTCGCGGACGAGCTCGGGGCCGAGGTGCTCGCGCTCGGCGACGCGCTGCATCTCCGGTGAGACGGTCCCGAGGCGGGCGAGGTGCATCTGCGTGCGGCAGGTCTCGTTCGACGCAAAGTCGGTGCGCGTGCGCATCGTGAATCTCCCTTC
>JAHWJE010000123.1 GCA_019348575.1 Actinomycetota bacterium
CCAACCTGGAACCGCGAGAAGACGACGATCACGCAGCCCGGAACGGCGGCAAGAGTCGCCATTCACGCCCTCACCGAACGTCGCCCCGCTGAAGGATCCTGGTCTGGGACGGCCGCTGTCGGGGGAGCGCGATGCTGGGTCGGGTGTCACAGGGATGGCTTTGGCGCAAAGTATGGGGTGATGGAGCGTTGTGACGAAGCGCTGTTGGAGGCCGCGGCCTGTGGCGACGACGAGAACGAGGAGGCCAGCGCCGGCGGCGACTCGGCCACGCAGCTCTCCGGCACGATCCGCATCGACGGCTCCAGCACCGTCGCGCCACTCAGCGAGGCCGCGGCCGAGCTGTTCCAGCAGCAACACCCCGACGTTCGCGTGGCGGTCGGCACGTCGGGCACCGGCGGCGGCTTCGAGAAGTTCTGCCGCGGCGAGACGGACATCTCGGACGCCTCGCGGCAGATCGACGACGAGGAGAAGGCGGCCTGCGAGAAGGCCGGCATCCAGTTCGAGGAGCTCGCCGTGGCCAACGACGCGCTCACCGTCGTCGTCAACCAGGACAACGACTTCGCCAAGTGCCTCACGGTCGAGGAGCTCGCCAAGATCTGGCGCCCCAAGAACCCGGTCGACAACTGGAGCGAGGTCCGCCAGGGCTTCCCCGACCGCGAGATCGAGCGCTTCGGGCCCGGCACGGACTCCGGCACCTTCGACTACTTCACCGACGCGGTCAACGGTGAGGAGGGCGCCCAGACGCAGCAGTACAACAACGTCGGCGAGGACGACAACGCGACGGTGACCGGCGTCTCCGGCACCGAGGGCGCGATCGGCTACTTCGGCTACTCCTTCTTCGCCGAGAACGAGGGCAAGGTCAAGGCCCTCGAGATCGAGAACGAGCAGGGCGAGTGCGTCGCGCCGAGCCCCGCGGCGGCGCAGGACGGCTCGTACGCCCCGCTCGGCCGGCAACTGTTCATCTACCCCAGCGGCAAGGCGCTCCAGCAGGATGAGGTCGAGGCGTTCCTGCGGTTCTACATCGAGCAGAACGATCAGATCGCGGAGCGGTCGGGACTGATCCCGCTCACCGACGAGCAGAAGCAGGAGGCGACGCAGAAGCTCGAGTCGCTGCTCGCAGGCGGCGCGTCGGCCGCGGAGCCCGCCGAGACGACGACCACGCCGTAGCCGGGATGGCGTCGCGGGACATGAGCGCAGCCGTCAGCCCCGCCGCGAGGTCGTCGCGGCCGCCGCTGACGGCTGCGCGCCCGCGCCACGGCGAGAAGGCGATCATCGGCCTGCTCGGGCTCTGCGCCGCGATGTCGGTCGCCACGACGGTGGGGATCGTCGTCGCGCTCGCCCAGCCGACGGTGGAGTTCTTCCAGCAGGTCCCGTTGCGCGAGTTCTTCTCGGCGGACTCCTGGGGCCCGACCTATGCCGATCCGACGTTCGGGGTCTTGCGAATCGTCGTCGGCACCCTCAACGTGACGCTGTGGGCGATCCTGGCCGGGATCCCGCTCGGGCTGGGCGCCGCCGTCTACCTGGCCGAGTACGCCGGCGATCGGGTGCGCGGCGTGCTCAAGCCCGCCCTCGAGGTGCTGGCCGGCGTTCCGACGGTCGCCTTCGGCTTCTTCGCCCTGACCTTCGTCACGCCGATCATCCGCGACCTGTGGCCGTCCTTCCTGGGCGACGCGCCCGGCATCTTCAGCGCGGGAGCGGCCGGGCTGGTGCTCGGGCTGATGATCGTGCCGATCATCGCGTCGATCTCCGACGACGCGATGCGCTCCGTGCCCGACGGCCTGCGCGAGGGCGCCTACGCCCTGGGGAGCACGCGGTTGCAGGTCGCGACCCGCGTCGTGGTGCCCGCCGCGCTCTCGGGGATCGTGGCGTCCTTCGTGCTCGGCATCTCGCGTGCGGTCGGCGAGACGATGGTCGTGCTGATGGCGGCGGGCGCGACGCCGAACCTGACGCTCAACCCCGCCGAGAGCATCCAGACGATGACCGCGTTCATCGCGCAGACGGCGACCGGTGACATCGGGGTCGGGTCGATCACCTACAAGACGATCTTCGCCGTCGGCTCGCTGCTGTTCGTCATCACGCTCGTCATGAACCTCATCTCGATCCGGCTCGTGCGCCGCTACCGCGAGGTCTACGAATGAGCGCTCGGACCCCCGCGCGCATGCAGGCCGCGCTCGATGCCAGCGCCGGCGCCACGCGCGAGCGCCTCGGCCGCCTGCCGGCCGCCGACCGCGCGCGCGGGACGGCGTTTGCGGCCGTCGTGTTCCTGGCGGCGCTGCTCGCGATCGCCGGGCTCGTCGCGCTCATCGTCCAGGCGGCCGTGAAGGGCTGGCCGCGGATCGATGCCGGCCTGTTCACCAACCAGCCGTCGAGCCTCGCCGGCGAGGGCGGCTTCCAGTCGGCGATCTACGGCACGCTGCTGATCATGGCCGGCGTCATCGTGACGGTCGTCCCGCTGGGCATCGGCGCCGCGATCTACCTCGAGGAGTTTGCCGACAACCAGCGCTGGTACAACCGTGCGATCGAGCTCAACATCCAGAATCTCGCGGCCGTCCCCTCGATCGTCTTCGGGATCCTCGGGCTCGGCCTCATCGTGCGCGGCCCGCTGGACCTCGGTTTCGTCGCCTACGCCGGGTCGCTCACGCTGTCGCTGCTCGTGCTGCCAACGGTGATCCTGACGTGCCGCGAAGCCCTGCGCGCCGTGCCGAGCTCGATCCGCGAGGGCGCGATGGCGCTCGGCGCGACGCGCTGGCAGTCGGTGCGCCGCCAGGTCCTGCCCGCCGCCGTGCCCGGGATGGTGACGGGCGTGATCCTCGCGCTGTCGCGTGCGATCGGCGAGACCGCGCCGCTGCTGCTCGTCGGCGCGACCGTGTTCGTGACGTTCAACCCCGACGGCCCGTTCGAGGGCGCTTATACGGCGCTGCCGGTCGCGATCTTCAACTACGTCCAGCGCCCACAGGAGGAGTTCCGGATACTGGCCGCCGCGGGCATCCTCGTGCTGCTCGCCGTGCTGCTGCTGATGAACTCCTTCGCGATCTGGCTTCGTAACCGATACACCCAGAGGTGGTAGCCGCAGATGCCTGAAGGCTCGGAGAACACGCTAGCCTCGCCGCAGGTGCTCGTGCACGAGACCAACGAACAGCGGATCTCGCGTGAGGACGTGCTCAGGCGCGAGGTGATGTTCGAGATCGACAAGGTCACCGTCAGCTACGGCGACGTGCCCGCGGTCCGCGAGATCGACTTCGACGTCCACCATCGCAGCATCACGGCGCTGATCGGCCCTTCGGGCTGCGGCAAGAGCACCCTGATCAGGTGCCTGAACCGCATGAACGACCTGATCCCGAGCGCGAGCGTGCAGGGCCACGTCCGCTATCACGGCCAGGACATCTACGCCGCCGACGTCGATCCCGTCGAGGTCCGCAAGCGCATCGGGATGGTCTTCCAGAAGCCGAATCCGTTCCCGAAGTCGATCTTCGAGAACATCGCGTTCGGGCCGCGCGTCGTCGGCATGAAGGGCGACATGGAGGAGATCGTCGAGCGGGCGCTGAGCCGGGCGGCGCTGTGGGATGAGGTCAAGGACAGGCTGAAGACCAACGCCTTCGGGATGTCCGGCGGTCAGCAGCAGCGCCTGTGCATCGCCCGGGCGCTGGCCACGGATCCCGACGTGTTGCTGATGGACGAGCCCTGCTCCGCGCTGGATCCGATCTCGACCGGCCGCATCGAGGATCTCATGCTCGAGCTCAAGGACGAGGTCTCGATCGTCATCGTCACCCACAACATGCAGCAGGCGGCGCGGGTCTCGGACATGACCGCGTTCTTCACCGTCGAGCTCGACGACGGCGAGCGGCACCGCAGCGGGCGGATGGTCGAGTACGACCACACGCAGAAGGTCTTCACCAACCCGGGCGACAAGCGCACGGAGGCGTACGTCACGGGCAAGGTCGGATGATGCGCGCCGCGGGAGCAGTCGGCACTCGCCTGCACTTCCAGCAGCAGCTCGCGGAGCTCGAGGCGAGCGCCCTCGGTGGGCTCGATCTCGTCGTCGAGCAGCTCGATCGCGTGCTCGAGTCGATCGAGCATCAGGACGTCGAGCTCGCGCAGCTCGTCATCGCCGACGACGACCGCCTCGACGGGCGCTACCTGGAGGTTCACCAGGGGATCCTCTCGCTGCTCGCGCTGCAGGCGCCGGTCGCGGGCGACCTGCGTCTCGTGGCGGCCCTGCTGCACGTCATCAAGCACGTCGAGCGGATGGGCGATCAGTGCGTCAACGTGGCCAAGCTCATCCCGCTGAGCGGCCACGAGCCGCCGGTCGACAGCGACATCCTCTGCAAGATCCTGCAGATGGGGCAGTTCGCGCGCGCCGAGGTGATCCAGTGCCAGCGCAGCTTCGCCGAGCGCAACGTCCCGATGGCGGAGGACCTGGTCGCGCGAGACGTCGCGATCAACCGGCTCAACCGCGAGATCTTCCGCCTTGCGCTGGAGGCCGGCGAGGACGTCGACGTCCGTGAGTGGGCGATGATCATGACGATGGTCGCGCGCGCGCTCGAGCGGATCGGCGACAACGCGGTCGACATCGGCGAGCAGACCGCCTTCGTCGTGACCGGGCTGTTTCGCGAGTTCTCCGACGCCTCGCACGTCGGCCGCAACTGACCTGTTCCGGCACGGCGGCGTTGACGCCGTGTGCACGAGAGATCCTGGTCGACGCGAGTTCGGGGCTCGTCACCGTCGCGGGCGGGCGCGCACACACGATCTTCACATCGTGCGCGCCGGGGTGGTGCACCGTGACTGCCGTCATCGAGGAATCTGGAGGCGGTATGCAGACTCGTAGAACCTTGCTGCGACGCGGTGCGGTCGGGGCTGGTGGCGCGCTGGCGCTTGCACCCGTTGCAGGCGCCTTGGCCAGGCCCAGCGGCGAGGGCGGTTACGGGCCGCTTGTCGCGGACGCGGCGGGGCTGCTCGACCTGCCCCGGGGCTTTCGTTACCGCGTCGTGCAGAGCGTCGAGGACCGGCTGTCAAACGGCGCTCCGGTGCCGGGGGACTTCGATGGCATGGTCGCGATCCGCGGTCGGCGCAACTCGACGGTCCTCGTGCGCAACCACGAGCTGACCTCCACCACCGAGCGCGAGCGCTCCGGAGACGCCACCAAGGCCCCCGTACCGCACGTCAACCCCTACGACCGCAGCTCGATCGGCGGCACGACCGGGCTCATCGTCGGTCCCAACCGCAAGCTCGCCGACTCCTTCGTGACGAGCTCCGGCACGAGCACGAACTGCGCGGGCGGCGGGACGCCGTGGGGCACCTGGCTGACCTGCGAGGAGACGGTGGCCAACGGGCACGGGTACGTCTTCGAGGTGCAGCCGGGCGACCCTGAGGGCCGGCTGGCCCGCCGGCCCATCCGCGCGATGGGAGCACTGTCCCACGAGGCGGCCGGCGTGGACCCCGCCACGGGGATCGTCTACCTCACCGAGGATGCAGGCACGCCGGACCCCCCGACTCCGTCGGGTCGGCGCACGTCCTACCTGTATCGCTACCTGCCCGACAACCGCGCCCAGCGCCCGGGAGCGCTCCAGGAGGGCGGAAGGCTCCAGGCCCTGGCGATCGAGGAGAGCTTCCACCACGACTTGGACCTCGGCCGCACCGGCGAGCGCTTCGCCGTCACCTGGGTGGCCGTGGACCAGGAGGAGCCGCACGCGGGCGCGCTCGAGGGCGGCGTGAGCCTCGGCGAGCAGCTCGGTGGCGAGATCCGGATCGCGATCCACCAGGTCGGCGCCCTCCACCCGCTCTTCGACCTCGGCGAGGCGGTCGGCGGCCGCGATGATCGCCTCGCGCGCGACCGCGGCCCGCGGGATCGCCTCGGTCGGCCGCACCGAGGGCACGGTGGCGACCGTGGCCCCGACGGCGAGCAGGCCGGCCACCACCACCATGCC
>JAHWJE010000124.1 GCA_019348575.1 Actinomycetota bacterium
CGCGGCCCACACGCGCGCGGGGAAGCACGGCATGTCCATGTGCTTGATCCCCTTGGCGCGGTAGAGCGCGTCGACGACGGCGTTGGTGATGCACGGCGGCGAGCCGTTGCACGCGCTCTCGCCGACGCCCTTGGCGCCGATCGGGTGGTGCGGGCAGGGCGTGACCGTCTCGCCGAGCTCGAGCCCGTGCTCAGGGCACTCGAGCGCCGTCGGCAGGAGGTAGTCCATGAACGACGCATTGAGGCAGTTGCCCTGCTCGTCGAACGAGATGATCTCCATCAGCGCCTGACCGATGCCCTCGACGAGGCCGCCGTGGATCTGGCCCTCGACGACCATCGGGTTGATCCGCACGCCGCAGTCGTCGACCGCGATGAAGCGCCGCGTGTGGACCTTGCCGGTCCCGGGGTCGACGTCGACCACCGCGATGTACGCACCGTACGGGTACGTCAGGGTGGGCGGGTCGTAGACCGCGTTGGCATCCAGGCCGCCCTCCAGCCCCTCGGGCAGGTTGGAGGCGCTGTAGGCGTACTCCGCGATCGACTCGATCGTGGCGCCGCGCTCCGGGTCGCCCTTCACGTACCAGCGGCCCTTCTCCCACGCGAGGTCCTCTGCGCGCGTCTCGAGCATGAGCGCCGCGAACTGGCGCGCCTTGTCGCGCACCTTGCGCGACACGACCGCGACGGCGCCGCCGGAGACCGGCGTCGAGCGGCTGCCGTACGTGCCCAGGCCGTACGGGGTCTTGTCGGTGTCGCCGTGGCGGACCATGATCTCGTTCGGCGAGATGCCGAGCTCCTCGGCGACGATCTGCGCGAACGTCGTCTCATGCCCCTGGCCCTGCGTCTGCGCCGACAGCGAGACGACGGCCTTGCCGGAGGGGTGGACGCGCAGCTCGGCGCCGTCGTTCATCGCCAGGCCGAGGATGTCCATGTGCCGGCGCGGGCCGGCGCCGACGCCCTCGGTGAAGAAGGCGACGCCGATGCCCATCATCTCCCCTCTGGCGAGTTTCTCCTCCTGCTCTTTTCGCAGGCCCTCGTAGTCCGCGATCTCCATCGCGAGCTTCATCGTCTTGGCATAGTCGCCCGAGTCGTAGACCCAGCCGGTCTGCGTCTCGTAGGGGAACTGGTCGGATCGGATGAAGCTCTTCATCCGCAGCTCGATCGGGTCGACGTTCATCTCCATCGCGAGCGCGTCGACCATCCGCTCCACGCAGTAGATGGCCTCGGTGATGCGGAACGAGCAGCGGTACGCGACGCCGCCGGGGGCCTTGTTGGTGTACACGGCCTTGACCTTGCAGTGCGCGGCCTCGAGGTCATAGGAGCCCGTCACGATGTGGAAGAACCCGGCCGGGAACTTCGTCGCCTGTGCGGTCGAGTCGAACGCGCCGTGGTCGGCGAGCACGTCGACGCGAATGCCGGTGATCTTGCCGCCCTTCGAGCACATCTCGGCGGCCATGTGGTAGTCGCGAGCGAAGCCCGTCGTGGCGAGATTCTCCGAGCGGTCCTCCATCCACTTGACCGGGGCGCCGGCGACGATCGAACCGGCGATCGCGCAGACGTAGCCCGGGTAGACCGGCACCTTGTTGCCGAAGCCGCCGCCGATGTCGTTGCAGAGGATGCGGATGTTCTGCTCGGGCAGACCCGCCACCTGCGCGTACACCGTGCGATGGGCGTGGGGCGCCTGGTTGGCGTTGTAGATGTTCAGCTGACCGGTGGCGGGGTTCATGTCGGCGACCATGCCGCACGTCTCCATCGGGCACGGATGACTGCGCGGGTCGAGCAGCTGGCGCTTGGCCACGACGTCGGCCTCGGCGAACACGCGGTCGCAGTTGGCCTCGTCGCCGGCCTCCCACAGCGGGCTCGCGAGGTTGTCGACCTGACCGACCTTGTCGTCGCGGATCAGCGGCGCGTCGGGATCGAGCGCCTTGCGGGCGTTGACGATCGCCGGCAGCACCTCATAGTCGACGTCGATCAGCTGCAGGGCGTCCTGCGCCGCGTAGGCGTCGGTCGCGATCACGAACGCGACCTCCTGGAGGTGGAAGCGGACCTTGTCGCCGGCGAGCACGGCCTGCGTGTCGTAGGAGATCGTCGGCATCCAGGCCAGGCCGAGCGTCTCGAGGTCCTTCGCGATGATGACCGCGGCGACCTTCGGATGCGCGAGCGCCGCCGACGTGTCGATCGAGTTGATCCGTGCGTGGGCGTACGGCGAGCGCAGGATCGCGCTGTGCAGCATGCCGGGCAGGCGGACGTCGTCGGTGTAGTCGCCGAGGCCGCGGATGAAGCGCGCGTCCTCCTTGCGCTTCATGTGGCCGTAGCCGATCGGCGCGTCCTTGATCTTGCCGAACGCTTCGCCCGACGCGTACTTCGCGAAGTCGGGGTGGCGGCCGGGGGTGGTCTCAACAGTTGCCATGCGGAATTACCTCGCTGTCCTGGCGGATTCGGGGTGCTCGTCGATGTAGGCAGCTGCCCACCGGATCGCCTTGATGATGTTGTCGTAGCCCGTGCAGCGGCAGAGGTTGCCCGAGATGCCCTCGCGGATCTCGTGATCGGTCATCTGGGTCGGGTTCGGATGCTTCTCGATGAGCCAGCGCCCCGTGGCCATCATCCCCGGGGTGCAGAAGCCGCACTGAAGCGCGTGCATCTCGTGGAAGCCCATCTGCATCGGATCAAGCGTGCCGTCCGGCGCCGCCATCCCCTCGACGGTGACGATGTCGTAGCCCTCGGCCATCGCCGCGAGCATCGTGCAGGACTTGACCGGATAGGGCGGCTGCTCGCTGAGCGGGTCGTCCATGAGAACGATGCAGATGCCGCAGTTGGACGTGTCACAGCCCCAGTGGGTGCCGTGCAGCTCCGCGCACTCGCGGATGAAATGGACCAGCAGCATACGTGGCTCGATGTCGTGCGAGTACACCTGGCCGTTGATCGTGATCGATACGAGCATGTAGTACCTCCGTTAGCTGCGCAGGGCGGTGGCCGCTGCGCGGCTGAGGGCGCGTGTGGTGAGCACGCCGGCGACGGCGCGCTTGTAGTCGGCGGGGCCGCGGCCGTCGCTGTTGGGCGACACGTCGGCCGAGGCGATCTGGCCGGCCTGCTGGAACAGATCCTCGGACGGCGCCTTGCCGACGAGCTCCTCCTCGGCGCGCTTGATGTGCATGGTCGTCGGGCCCACCGCGCTGCACGCGATGCCGGCCGACTGGATGGTGCCGTCCTGGACGCTCAGCGTCGCGGACGCCGCGACGATCGCGAAGTCGCCGGCGCGCCGCTCGACCTTCTCGTGTGCGCCGCCGAAGCCCTGATGGATCGGGAAGCGCACCTCGGTCAGAATCTCCGTCGGCTGCACGGACGTCATGTACGGGCCGATGTGGAACTCCTCCATCTCGATGACGCGCTCGGCGCCACCGGGGCCGCGCAGGACGGCCTGGCCCTTGAGCGCCACGACGACGCCCGACAGGTCCTCGGCCGGGTCGGACTGGCACAGCGAGCCGCCCATCGTGCCGCGGTTGCGGACGACCGGATCGGCGAGGACGGCCTCCGCCTCGCGGAAGATGTGCGGGAACACCTCGTCAAGCAGATCGGACTCGAGCATCATCACGTGGCGGGTCAGCGCGCCGATCCGGATCTCGTTGCCCTCCTGGCGGATGTAGCTCAGCTCCGGCTCGAGCGGGTTGATATCGATCACGTGACCGGGGTTGGCGAGGCGCAGCTTCATCATCGGGATGAGGCTGTAGCCGCCCGCCAGGATGCGAGCGTTGCCGCCAAGCGCTTCAAGCTGCGCTATGGCGTCTTCGACGCTCGTTGCCCGCGAGTACTCAACGGGCGCTGGGGTCTGCATTGCCAAGGTGTGACGCTCCTCTCCTCCGAAAGTGGTCCAGTCACGATCCTATGGACTACGATCGCAGATGCAAACCCGATGAAGCGATCGCTTAATTGACCCTTTCGCAACTTCGCTCCTTCATGACCGTCGCCCGGCTGGGCTCCGTGAAGGCTGCGGCGCGCGCCCTGGAGGTCTCGGAACCGGCGATATCTGGCGCGGTTGGAGTCCTGCGACGCGAGCTGGGGGACCCGCTGTACGGCCGCGCGGGCGGCGTCATCGAGCTGACGCCGGGGGGAAGGCGCCTCGCCAGCGCCGCGAGCAGCATCCTCGACCTCGAGGAGGAGGCACGCCGGGCGATCGACGCCGCCGACGGCGATTCGACGACGCTGCGCGTCGCGGCGACGCCCCCGTTCGCAGAGTTCGCCGCAGGGCCGCTGCTCAGCGTCTTCAGCCGTCGCTACCCCGACATCGACGTCGAGCTGCAGGTCGCACGGCGCGAGGAGCACGCCGCGCTGCTCGCCAACCGCACGGCCGACATCACGCTGGGTCCGCCGGTCACCGAGCGCCAGGACGTGCCGGCGATGATCTCCGAGCCGTTTCTGCGCTACGGGCTGATCGTCGTCGCCGCGCCCGGGCACACGCTCTCCTCCTCGCGGGCGCTCGCGCCGGCAGCGCTCGTCAGCACGCCGTGGCTGCTCGGGCCGCACGAGAACGACCGCTCGACCGACACCGGGGCGTTCCTCGCGCGGCAGTCGATCGCGCCGCGGCGGACGCGCACCTATCCGAACTTCGCCGCGGCGCTCGCACAGGTCGCCTCGGGCCGTGGCGTCACGCTCGCGATCGCGCACACCGTGCGCGACGAGCTCGAGCGGGGCGCCGCCGGTGTGGCTTCGGCGATTCTCGACCGCACGGGCCGGCCGATCGCCAGCCTGGGCATCGTCGCCCCGTCGCCGCGGCTACCCGACCCGGCGACGCTCGGCCCGGTGCCCGAGACGGTGCCGGAGTCGGCCGACCACGTGTAGCTCAGCTCGTCACCCTCGACGTCGGAGGCCACGGCCCGGATCGCGGCCGCCTCGCCGCCCTCGCCGGCCCCGAGATCGACCCCGGGGTGGCGCCGAACAAGGGGACGATGGTCGCGATGGCGCAGCGGCCGGTGACGCACGTCATCAACTACTGCCGTCCGCCCACGGACGGTGACATCATCGTGCCGAACGGCACGGGCGTCGTCCTCGGCACGACCGCGAGTCCGGCCGCCGACCCCGACGACACGGGCGTGCCGGCGGGCGAGCAGGAGCGGCTCATCGCCGAGGCGATCAGGATGGTGCCGGTGCTGCGCGAGGTGGCCACCTGGAACTGCCTGCTGCTGCTCGAGCGCACCGACGGCCCGGCGCCGTCCAGCCGGTCGAGCGTGGTGCCGGGTCGATGATGCGGGTGCTCCTCTGCCTGCCGCCGGCGCGGGTCTCCAACGAGCTCGACCTCTTCCGGGCCATGCCCGACACCGAGCTCGTCGTGGTCGCCGACCACGCCGTGGAGGAGGCCGACCGTCAGATCGTGCTGCCCGCCCGGCGGTTGCCCCTGCTCGGTGGTCGAGAGGGTTGGACCGCTGCCCCGGCGTGGCTGCGGGGCCTCCCGGTGCTCGACCCCGGCCCGGTCGACGTGATCGCCTCCCTCGAGCTCCTCTCGTTCGGGAGCCGACAGGCGGCGGCGCTGGCCCGGCTCGAGACCGCGCTGGCACTCGTCGAGGGGTGGGTCGACACCGTGGTGGACGCCGCGGCCTCCGGCCACCTGCCCTCGGCCGCCGCGTTGCGCGAGACCGTCCGGCGGCGCCGCGCGTCCGGTGGCCCGGCCGAGCAGACGTTCGCCACGCTGGTCGGCCTGCAGCTGCGGCCGCGCCGGCTGCGCGACGCCGCGGCGGCCGCCGGCGCGTCCGCGACGGTCGTCCGCGAGTTGGAGGCGGCAGGTGACGTGGTGCGGCTCGGCGAAGACCTCGTCATGACGACACCGGCGGTGGATCAGGCAGCAGCGCTGCTGC
>JAHWJE010000125.1 GCA_019348575.1 Actinomycetota bacterium
AGCGACGGTGAGCTGACCGAGCGTCGGCCGCGGGCCTGCGGCCGGTCCGAGTCGCTCGAGCTACTCAGCCAGCGCGAGCGTGAGGTCCTCGGCCTGATGGCGACCGGACGCACCAACCACGGCATCTGCGACGTGCTGGCCCTGAACCCCAAGACCGTCGAGAGCCACGTGCGAGCGATCTTCCACA
This sequence comes from Actinomycetota bacterium, assembly GCA_019348575.1. The sequence goes on from JAHWJE010000125.1 coordinate 188, forward strand.
AGCTCGGGCTGCGCCAGACGGCCGACGAGCACCGGCGCGTTCTCGCGGTCCTCCGCTACCTGGATGCCGGTGCAACCGAAGTTCCCCCCAAGGCTCCGACGTCGCGCACCGACGTCCCCCGGATCTAGCTGTTGACGCGGGATGCCGACGAGCACAACATCGGGAGCCGTCTCTGCGAGCACGGCGCGCAACTCGGCGGCGCTGCCTGCTCTCGCGCTGCCATCCGCCGCGTAGCCGCCGCTGTGCTCGGCGAGCCCAGCAACGGACCTCCAGCCGGTGTGCCGTGGCTAGCATTGAGCCCGTGCTGCCGGGTCAGACCGTCGGGGGCTACCGGATCGAGGGGGTGCTCGGTCGCGGCGGGATGGGCGTGGTCTACGAGGCGACCCACCTCTCGCTCGACCGTCGAGTCGCACTCAAGGCCCTGCGCACCGAGCTGGCCGGCGACCCGGCCTTCGTCGAGCGCTTTCGCCGCGAGGGGCGTCTGCAGGCATCGTTCGATCACCCGCACGTCATCGACGTCTACGACGCCTTCGAGGCCGACGGGGCGCTGTTCCTCGCGATGCGCCTCGAGCGCGGCGTCACACTCGCCGAGCTGCTGCGGGCCGGCGAGCTCGACGCGGCGCGCACACTGCGGCTGCTGCGTCAGGTCGCCGAGGCGCTCGACGCCGCCCATGCCGCCGGCTTGGTGCACCGCGACGTCAAGCCCTCCAACGTGCTCGTCGGCGAGGACGACCACGCGTACCTCGGTGACTTCGGACTGACGAAGGCGGGCGACGGCACCGAGATCACGGGAACGGGCGGGATGATGGGCACGCTGTCCTACCTCGCCCCGGAGATCATCCACGGCCAGCCCGCGACGCCGGCCTCGGACCGCTATGCCTTCGCCGCGATGATCTTCGAGTGCCTGAGCGGCGAGGTGGTGTTTCCTCGCTCCTCGGAGGCGGCCGCGCTCTATGCGCACACGAGCGAGCCAGCTCCCGCCATCAGCGAGCGTCGGCCGGAGCTGCCGGGCGCGCTCGATCCTGTCCTCGCCCGTGGGCTCGCCAAGCGGCCGGCCGAGCGCCCGTCCAGTGCCCGCGACCTCGTCGAGAAGGTCGAGCGCGCGATCGGCCCCGAGCGTCTGCCGCGCCTCGAACCGCCCACGCCCGCCGCCGCGCCCGCGCCGGGCTCGACGCCCGCGACCGTCCCCACGCGGCCGCCCAAGCGGCGCACCGCGCTGGCGCTCCTCGCGGCCGGGCTGACCGGAGCCGCGCTTGGCGCCGGCGCGATGGTTCTGGCTGCGACCGACGAGGACGAAGGCGAAATCCTGCCCGCTCCGCCCGTCCCGCAGCGCGCGCAGCCGCTGGGCAGCGATCTCAGCGCCGCGGGCCGCACGGTCGACTGTCTCGGGCGGCCGCCGAGCCCCGCCTCCCCGGCCTGCTCGATCGCCCAGGCCGCGCTGCCCGGGCGGCGTCTGGTGGTCCCGGCCGACGGCGCGATCTTCGGCTGGGCGGTGCGCGCGGCGCGCGGTGAGATCGCCCTGCAGGCACTGCGACCGCGCGACGGCGGCGCCTCGCAGGTCGCCCGCTCGCAGTACGAGACGGTCAACAACGAGACACCGCACCACTTCGCGACCAACATGCAGGTCCAGCGCGGCGACGTCATCGCCCTGGAGGTGACCAGCGGGGCCGGCGTCGGGGTCGGCGCCACCTCTGGCGCCACGACACAGCGCTGGTTTCCCACCCGCCGCGGCAAGCCACCTGAGCCGCCTGACAGGGGCCCCGGCACCGGGCTGGATCGCGAGCTGCTCGCGCGCGCCGACTATGTGCCGGGCGCCACGCTGCGGGTGCCGCGCCAGCTGACCGGCGAGGCTGCCGCGGCGGCGCCCGGCGGCCGCCGCGTCGCACGCCGGCGGCTGACCTTCACCGACGGGCGCTCAGTGCGGATCGCGCTGGTCGAGCTGCGCGACCGCGTCGTGCTCGATCTGTTCAGCGGCGAGCGGCGCGCCGCGCGGATCGACGTCCCCGGCTTTCGCCCCGGGGGACGCCTGATCAACATGGCCGCGCTGAACTACGACGACAGCGAAGCTGCCGGCGAGGTGGGCGTCGAGTGGGTCAACGACAACTCGGCGCGGGTGCGCGAGCACTACTACGGCGTCTATCCCCGCAACTTCGAGTTCTACGACTGACCTGCGGACGTGCGTGCCGGAACCGTCATCGCGGGCTTCCGCATCGACGAGGAGCTCGGACGGGGGCCGCACGGTCTCCTGCACGTCGCCACGCAGCTCTCCCTGCGGCGGCGCGTGGCGCTCGAGCTGATCGACGCCGAGCCCGATGTCGCAGCCGCCTTGCAGCGCGCCGCGCAGCTGCAGGCGGCGCTGCACCACCCGCACGTCGTCGCGGTCTATCACGCCGGTGATTCCGACCACGGGCCGTTCGTGGCACGGCGGCTCGTCGGCGGGCGGACGCTGGCCGACGTCCGCAACCGGCGCGCTGCCCGCACGCTCCTCGAGCAGACCGCCGACGCGCTCGACGCCGCGCACGCAGCGGGCTTGGTCCACGGGCGACTCACGTCCGCAGCGGTGCTTGTCGACGAGAGCGGGCGGGCTCTGCTGGACCACTTCGCGCTGGCCGGCACGCAGCGCGGCGCGGCTGCCGATCGCCGCGCGCTCGCGGCGCTCGTCCGCACCCGCCTCGGCGCGGGTGTCGGCGACCCGGAGGGACTGAGCGCGCGAGACATCGTGGCGGCGGCGCGCGCGCGTGAACGGCGGCCAGTCCGGCTGGTCGCGGCGCTCGCTGCAGCCGTCGGCTCGCTCGGCGCCGTCGCGACGCTCGTCGTCGCGGGCGACGACAGGCCTGACATCACGGTGCGACCCGCGCCGCCGATCGCACCCGGCACCTCCCCGCTGGGCAGCACCCTGTCCGCCGGGACCGCACGGCCCGTGGACTGCACCGGACGGCCACCGAGCGTCAACTCTCCGGCGTGCACCGTCGTCCAGACACGCCTGGGGAGCCAGGCCGTCACCGTCGGCGCCGACGGCGTCGTCCGCCGCTGGGCGGTGCGCGGAGCGCAGGGGACGCTCGCGCTGCAGGTCGTACGCCGTCGGGCAGACGGCAGATACGGCGAGGTGCGCCGGTCGCAGTACGAGCGCCCGCCGGACGCCGGACCGCACGCGTTCGAGGCCGCCGTGCCGGTGCGCCGCGGCGACCGCGTAGGGATCGAGCTGACGCCGGGCGCTGGGCTCGGTGTTCGCCGCGCGCGGGCAGCGGCCGCGCTGCGCTGGCTCGGTCCGCTGGAGCTCATCCGCGCGCCACGGGCGCCGAGCCAGATCCTGCGCACCGCGGCCGGCGAGCTGCTGCTGCGGGTCGACGTTGCCAGCGGGGCCAGGCTCCGACGCCCCGCCGGCGCCCTCATCGGGGATCGCGCGCGGGCGGCCCTGGCAGGGCAAGAGCTCGATGCGCAGGAGGTGGAGCTGGGCCCTGGCGCCGTCAACCGCGTGGTGCTGGTCCGGCTGCCCGGGCGCCTGGTCGTCGACCTCCTGCGCGACGGGCGGCGACTGGCGCGACTCCCCGTACCCGACGCAGACCATCGCGGTGTGCTCGTGGGCCTCGACGGCGGCTTCGTCTCCGATCGTCTCGTGCGGTTGCGATGGCTGAACCCCGGCGGACCACAGATCATCCACGACTATGCGGTCAGTGCGGCCGGCCTGCACGTGATCAACTGAGCGACGTGACCTTCGCCCGCCACGCATCCACCCCCGCCGAGCTCATCGAGCAGCTCGCGGCCGACCGTCGCGGGCGCCCCTACCTGCTGCTGCGCGATCCCGCCGGCAGTCAACGTCTGGTCTCGCTCGAGGACGCGTCGATCACCGTCGGGCGAGATGACAGCAACGACCTCTCGCTGCAGTGGGACCAGAAGGTCTCGCGCCTGCACGCCAGCATCGAGCGCCTCGGACGGCACTGGACGGTCGTCGACGACGGGCTGTCGCGCAACGGCACGTTCCTCAACGAAGCGCGCGTCGTCGGCCGTCGTCGTCTCGACGACCGCGACGTGCTGCGCTTCGGTCGAACAGAGGTGCTGTTCCGCGACCCGGGCCAGTCGCCCGAGCAGACCGCCTCCGCCGACGACGCCGCCGGGCTCGCGCGCCTGACCGAAGGTCAGCGACAGGTGCTCGTGGCGCTCTGCCGGCCGCTCGCGGCCCCGGGCGGCTTCGGCACGCCGGCGTCCAATCGCGAGATCGCGCAGGAGCTGCATCTCTCCGTCGACGCGGTACGCACGCGCCTGCGGGCGTTGTTCGATGCCTTCGAGGTGCCCGACCTGCCGCAGAACCGAAAGCGCGCCGAGCTCGCCCGCCGCGCGCTCGCCGCGGCCGTGGTGACGCCCGCGGATCTCGCGCGCTGACCCAGGGCTATCCCTGAGACCGCTTGCCGGGCGGAATCATCGCGGTCACGGTCGCGGGATCACACGTTGCCACGCCCACGCCGGAGGTCCGCATGTTCGCTGAGTCTCGCTTGGTCCGTTCGCGCCGGTCAGGCCCTCTGATCGGCTTCGCGCCGACCAGGCGGCGTTCGGCAGGGCGGCGCAGGGGTAAGCCCGCCATGTTGGCCGTGATCCTCGTCGGATCGACGCTCGCTGCGGCGCCGAGCGCGCTGGCCGCCACGCCGTTCACGGTGAGCGCGGACGGCGACTACCCCGGCATCGCCGTGGACGCCGCTGGTCGCGCTCACGTGGCGTTCAACAACAGGACGACGACGCCCGACCGCACCGGGTACTGCCGCGTGCCGCGAGGCGCGACCGGCTGTTCGGATCTGAAGAGCTTCGGTCCCGAAGGCGACGACCCGGGCACGCTCTTCGCCAGCGCGCAGGTGTTCGAGCGCGCGGGGACGGTCGACGTTCTGAGCTATCGCTGCTGCAGCCCAGAGCAGGTCCAGGTCAAGCGCTCGACGAATGGCGGGGATACGTTCGGGACTCGTCAGCTGCTGGCCAGCGGCGGCTTCGTCGTCGCCGAGCTCTATGACGCCGTGCCCGGTCCTGGCGGCTCCTACTCCTGGGTCGACAGGGGCGGCGATTTCCAGAACGCCCTCCCCGGCGCGCCAGCCTCCACCTCAGCCGACCTGGGCGATGGCTACGCCGGGACGGTCGGCCTGCACGGGGGCGTGCCGGTGGTGGTCTACCAGGGCTTCTCGAACGCCAATCCGCAGAAGGACTACTTCTGGCGCATGTACGACGGCAGCGGGCCGCGCAACGATGCCACGAACTGGACGGCGCAGCAGCTGGTCGCGGCCGGCAACGGCCATCAAGGCGAGGCCCGATTGGCAGAGGGTCCCAACGGGCTGTTCCTCGCGACGCTCGAGCTCTCGCGCCCGCATGTGGACGGCCAGCGACTGCGGGTCGACCAGTTCCTCTCCGCCGTCGACGAGGGGCGCGTGCGCAACGCGAAGATCCTCGACGCCGACGCCGTCGTCGTCGGCGAGGTCGTCCGCGGCGGTCGCACCGTCCGCTACAACACGCGCTACTTCCGCAACGAGGGGCGGATGGACCTGGCGAGGGTCCTGCTGATGGCGGACGTCCCGACGACGATCGACCAGCAGGTCGCCAAGGCGGTGCTGTTCCCGGCGCTGTTGATGCTGCTGCCGGCGCTGATCATCGTGCTGGTCTTCGTGTACT
>JAHWJE010000126.1 GCA_019348575.1 Actinomycetota bacterium
GGACGGGCGCACGAGCATCGTCATCGACGGGCGGCGGATCGACATCCGCGTGACCGTCGTCCCGCTCGTCGACGGCGAGTCGGCGGTGCTGCGGGTGCTCGACGCCGGCGCGCGCCCGCTGTCGCTCGGCGAGCTCGGCATGGGCGATCGCGACCGGGCGCGCGTGGAGGACGCGCTGCGCCGCTCGCACGGCGCGATCCTCTCGACCGGGCCGACGGGCTCGGGCAAGTCGACCTCCCTCTACGCGTCGGTCGGCGTCGTGAGCACGCCGGAGAAGACGCTCATGACGATCGAGGATCCCGTCGAGTACCGCCTGCCCGACGTCAAGCAGATGCAGGTCTTCGAGCGCGCCGGCCTGAGCTTCGCGACCGGTCTGCGCGCGATCGTGCGCGCCGATCCGGACATCATCATGGTCGGCGAGATGCGCGATCGCGAAAGCGCGAAGATCGCGATCGAGGCCGCGCTGACGGGCCATCTCGTGCTCTCCGCGCTGCACACCAACAGCGCTCCCGCGGCGCCCGCGCGACTGATCGACATGGGCATCGAGCCCTACCTCGTCGCCTCGGCGCTGGACTGCGTGATCGCCCAGCGGCTGGCCCGCAGGCTCTGCGCGACCTGCCGCCGGCCGGCCGGCGCTGCGGGCAGCGACGTCGGCCTGAAGGCGGGCGCCGAGGTTCAGGTCTACGAGCCGGTCGGCTGCGAGCGCTGCCGCTCGACGGGCTACCGCGGGCGGCTCGGGCTCTTCGAGGTCATGACCGTGAGCGACGAGATCCGAGCGCTGATCGTCGCCCGCGCGCCCGCCGGCGAGATCGCCGCGACGGCGATCGCGCAGGGCATGACGACGCTGCGCGACGACGGCCTGCAGAAGGTCCGCGCCGGCCACACGGCGCTGGCCGAGGTCGCCCGCGTCACCGGCTGACAGCCGCGCGGACTGGCCCCGGCGATAGCCTGCGGCGCGCATGCCGGACTTCCTGCCGCTGCCCGACCGCAGCCCCAAGCCGCGCAGCGCCGGCCTGACGCACGTCATCGACACGGGCATCAGCACGGCGCACGCCGACGGCCTGCTGCGCCAGGCCGCCGCGCACATCGACATGGTGCGCCTCGGCTGGGGCTCGGCCTACGTCACCGCCGACCTCGAGCAGAAGCTCGCGGTCTACCGCGAGCACGGCGTGGCGGTCATGCTCGGCGGCACGCTGACCGAGCTCGCCTGGCTGCACGGCCGCCTCGACGAGCTGTGCGCCTGGCTCGACGAGCTCGGCATCGACGCGATCGAGGTGTCGAGCGGCGCCGTCGCGATCCCGCCCGCCGAGAAGGCCGCGCTGATCGAGCGCCTCGCCGCCCGCTACACCGTCTTCGCCGAGGTGGGGGAGAAGGACCCGACGGCGCTGATGGCGCCCTATCGCTGGGTGGCGCTCATCCGCGAGGCGCTCGAGGCGGGCGCGCAGCTCGTCGTCTGCGAGGGGCGCGCGACGGGCACCGCCGGGCTGTATCGCCCCGACGGCGAGGCGCGCACCGGGCTGATCGACGAGATCGTCCACGAGGTCGACCGCGGAAAGCTCGTCTTCGAGGCGCCCCAGAAGCACCAGCAGGTGTGGCTGATCGAGCGCTACGGGCCCGATGTGAACCTCGGCAACGTCCCACCCGCGGAGGTGCTGTCGCTCGAGACGCTGCGCCTCGGCCTGCGCGCCGACACGCTGGCGCAGCTGCACGCGCCCGTGTGCGACGACCGTGATGGACGCTAAGCGCGACGCTGTCCTGCTGACGGGCGTCGGCAAGCGCTACGACATCGTCAGCGCCTTCGGCGAGCACGCCTTCACGATCGCCGCCGACCCCAACCCGCTCGCGCCGGCACGCTACGCCGCCGACCTGCACGTCTCGCCGCCGCGGATCGACGACCCCGACTACATCCCGTTCCTCGAGCGCGTCGTCGCCGAGCACGGCGTGCGCGCGGTCATCCCGCTGACCGACCTCGACATCGAGGCGCTGGCGGCGGCCGGCGAACGGCTGCCGAGCTTCGTTCCCCCCGCGCAGATCGCGCGCGCGACCTTCGACAAGTACGAGACGCATCAGCTGCTGCTCTTCCACGGCCTGCCGTCGCCGCCGACGGTGCTGCCCGGCGAGGGGGTGGGCGGGATCGACTTCTTTCCGGTCATGGTCAAGCCGCGCCGCGGCTCGGGCGCGCGCTCGATCCATGCCGCCGCCGATCGGCAGGAGATGGAGTTCTTCGTCGGCTACGTCAAGGAGCCCGTGATGATCCAGCGGCTGATGGACGGGCCGGAGTTCTCGATCGACATCCTCTGCGACCTCGCCGGTCGCTGCCTCAACGCGATCCCGCGCACGATGATCGAGTCGCGCGGGGGAGAGTCGATCAAGGGCACGGTGATCGACGACGACGAGCTGATCGAGCTCGGCCGCAGCGTCAGCGAGGCGCTCGGCGTTCGCGGCCCCGCGACCGTGCAGGCCTTTCGCGACGCCGAGATCGGGCTGGGCATCACCGACGTCAACACCCGCTTCGGCGGCGCCTTCCCGGCGCCGATGTACGCGGCGCGACCGGGGCGGACCTACCCTGAGCTGATCGTGCGGATGGCGCGCGGCGAGACGATCGAGCCACACGTCGGCGACTTCGCCCACGGCCACACGTTCACCCGCTACTTCTGGCAGCTCGAGCTCGACGCGCAGCTGCGCCCGACCGGGCGCGACATCGTCGCCGGCGGGCCGCGCGCGCCGTCTCGCGCGTGAACGGGCACGAGCCGCTCGTGCACGCGGCGGCCCCCGCCCGCAGCTCAGGTCGGCGCTTGACGTTCTGCCGGCGCGGGGTATGGGCTAGCCCATGGAGTCATCCGCGGCAGGCTACGTCGACGTCGCACCACTGCTCGAGGACAACCTGCGCCGCCTGGCCGCGCTGCGCCCAGGCGTCCCGGTCCTCAGCCTGTACCTCGATCTCAACCCGACCGACTTCGGGACGCAGCCGGCGCGGCAGTCGGCCTACACGTCGCTGCTCGACGAGGCGCACAAGCGCATCGAGGAACATCAGGCCGGCCACGACGCGCGCATGTCGCTGCGCGCCGACCTCGAGCGCGCGACATCCTTCCTCGCGGACTACCAGCCCAAGCGGGGGCGCGGGCTGGCGATCTTCTGCGCCTCGCGGGCCGGCCTCTTCGAGGCCTACACGCTGCCGCGCGCGCCCAGCACGCAGATCGTGATCGACGACTCGCCGTACATGACGCCGCTGTTCGTCGCCGCCGACGTGCGCGACTGGCTCATCGTCGTCATCGACGCCCACAACGCACGCCTGCTGCACGGCAACCCCGATCACGTCGAGGAGCTCCAGCAGGTCAGGGAGCCCGTCTCCGGACAGCACGAGGGCCAGGGCACGAGCGCTCATCAGCGCGCCGTCGAGCACCAGATCGACGAGCACCTCAAGAGGACGGCCGCCGACGTCGAGCGCCTGCTCGCGACGGGGCGCTTCGAGAAGGTCCTGGTCGGCGCGCCGGCGGAGATCGCACCGCGCTTCGAGGAGGCCCTCGGCACCCCGGCGCGCGAGCGGATCGCCGGCCGCTTCGACGTCGAGGTTCCCGACGCGGCGCCCGACGAGATCCGGACGGCCGCAGCCGCGTGCTTCGACGAGGACGAGCGCCGCCACGAGCGCGAGCTGCTCGACCGCCTCGCCGCGGGCCTCGGGCGCGGCGAGCGCGCGGTGGCCGGGCGCGCCGACGTACTTGCGATGCTCGAGCAGGCGCGCGTGGAGACCCTGCTCTACGACGAGCGCTTCGGGTCGCCGGAGCCGAAGCTGCTCGAGCAGGCGCTCGAGCACGCCGTCGCCCAGTCGGCGGAGGTCCTGCCGCTGCGCCATCACCCCGACGCGCTGGCCGAGCACGGCCACATCGCGGCTGTCCTGCGCTTCTGACCCCGGAGTTCCCCCCGGGGGAACTCCGGTCTGGCTCGCCGCGCTGCTCGCCATCGGCCTGCAACCAGCGGGGATACTCGGCGGGTGCCCGAGACGCCGCCGCTGTTCAGCTTCGAGTCGGTCAGCGTCGGTCCACCGCACGCGCGGCGGCTCGACGGGCTCGACGCCGAGCTGCCCGACTGCGGGCTGACCGTCATCGCCGGCCCGTCGGGGTCGGGCAAGTCGACGCTGCTGCGGCTGTGCAACCGCCTCGAGGTGCCGACGTCCGGGGTTGTGCGCCACCGCGGCAGCGACGTCAAGCAGCGCGACCCGCTCGAGCTGCGCCGCGCGGTCGCGATGGTCTTCCAGCGCCCGGTGACCTTCGCGGGCAGCGTCCTGGACAACCTGCGCGAGGCCGACCCGCACTGCGACGAGGCGCGCGGCGCCGAGCTGCTCGAGCGCGCCGGCCTCGACAGGAGCTTCCTGGTGCGCGACGCGGGCGAGCTGTCGGGCGGAGAGGCGCAGCGCGCCTGCCTCGCGCGCGCGCTGGCGACCAACCCGCGCGTGATGCTCATGGACGAGCCGACGTCGGCGCTCGACGCGGCGGCTGCCGCCGTGCTCGAGCGCCTCGCCGAGCAGCTCGTCGCCGCCGGCACGCCGGTCATCTGGGTCACCCATCTCGAGCAGCAGATGCGACGGCTGGCCGACCACGTCCTGCTGCTCGAGCGCGGGCACGTTCACCGCAGCGGCACGGCGAGGGAGGTCCTGCGTGGAGAGCGGTGACGTCGGCTATCTGGGGCTCGCGGCGTCGCTCGTGCTCGTCGCGATCGCGCTCGCGATCAGCGTGCGCCTGCGCCTGCGGCTGGAGCGCGAGCTTGCCGTCTCCGTCGTGCGCGGGCTCGTGCAGCTGCTCATCGTCGGCGCCGCGCTGGCGATCGTCATCGATCCCGGCACGCCGCTGCTGTGGTCGTGGCTGTGGGTGGCGGGGATCGTCGTCTTCGCCGCCGCGACGGTCACGCGCCGCGCGCCGGCGGTGCCCCGCCTGTTCTGGATCGCGCTCGCCGCCAACGGATTGACCGCCGCCATCGGCTTCGCGGTCGCCTTCGGCCTGGGGGTCTTCCCGGTCGAGGGCCGCACGCTCGTGCCGATCGCGGGCATGCTCGTCGGCAACTCGATGAAGTCCGCGATCGTCGTCGCCGCGCGTCTCGTCGAGGCGCTCTCGGAGGGGCGCCCGGAGGTCGAGGCGCGGCTCGCGCTCGGCCAGCCGTGGACGGCCGCGTCGCGCCCGATCGTCCGCAGCGCCCTGCGGGTCGCGCTGTCGCCGCAGATCGAGAACACGAAGGCGCTCGGGATCGTCTTCCTGCCGGGCGCGATGACCGGCCTGATCCTCGCCGGCGTGGAGCCGCTGGACGCCGTCCTCGTGCAGCTCGCGCTGATGTACCTCATCCTCGGCGCCGTCGCGACGACGACCGCCGTCACCGCGCTCGGCACAGTGCGGCGCCTGTTCACCGACGACCACCGCCTCGTCGCCCTGCCGCGCTCGACGCGCGACACCCGCTGAGCGGGCATCGCTCAGAACACGACCGTGCTCGCGCCGTGGCGCAGCACGCGGTCCTCGCAGTGCCACTGCACGGCGCGCGCGAGCACGGTGCGCTCGACGTCCCTGCCCTGGCGCTCGAGCTCCTCGGCGCTGCTGCGGTGGGTCACGCGGATCACGTCCTGCTCGATGATCGGCCCCTCGTCGAGCTCCTCGGTCGCGTAGTGCGCGGTCGCGCCGATCAGCTTCACGCCGCGCTCACGGGCGCGCTGGTACGGCGCCGCGCCGGCGAACGCCGGCAGGAACGAGTGGTGGATGTTGATCACGGGGACGCCGACGGCCTCGAGGAACCGGGCCGACAGGATCTGCATGTAGCGCGCGAGGATGATCAGGTCGACGTTCCC
>JAHWJE010000127.1 GCA_019348575.1 Actinomycetota bacterium
CGCCCTCTCGATCTACAAGCGCTACGTCGACGAGGGGGAGTCGTTCGTGCCCAGCTATCTGGAGCTGCTGCGCGCCGGCGGGTCGCGAAGCCCCGAGGAGCTCGGCCAGATCGTCGGCATCGACCTCGCCGATCCGGGCTTCTGGGACAGCGGGCTGGATCTCGTCGAGGCGCAGCTCGAGGAGGCCGAGGCGGCCGCCCGTGAAGCCCTCGCGCGGACGTAGCGGCGCGCAGCTCTACGTCCGCTGACCGCACTCGCCAGGACCCGTAACGGCGGCGCAGGCGTGCGAGCCGGCACAACGCCGGCGCCGCGGCTTGGCCAGCGCTTTACCGCGCGTTGTCACAATGGAGCGCGATGAGTCAGCACTGGCCGCCGCCCCCCGGTTTCACCCCTGCGCCGCGCGTCGAGCAGCCTGCTGCCCCTGCGCCCGACGCCTACGAGGCGCCGGCGCCCGCGCCCGAGCCCGACGAGCGGCCGTGGTGGCGGCGCAGCCTCTCGCTGCTGGTGGTCATCGGCCTGCTCGCGCTGAAGTGGGGCAAGGCCCTGCTGCTGCTGCTGCCGAAGGCCAAGGTGCTGACGACGTCGGGGACGATGCTCGTCTCGATCGCCGCCTACAGCCTGATCTGGGGCTGGAAGTTCGCGCTGGGCTTCGTCCTGCTGCTGTTCGTGCACGAGATGGGGCACGTCATCCAGCTTCGTCGCGAGGGCATCGAGGCGAGCGCGCCGATGTTCATCCCGTTTCTCGGCGCCGCCGTGATGGCGAAGTCGCTCGGCGACGACGCGACGGCCGAGGCGCGCGTCGGTCTGGCGGGGCCGATCCTGGGCGTGCTCGGCTGCCTCGCGCTGCTGCCGATCATGGTCGCCACTGGCGAGCCCTTCTGGAACGCGCTGATCTTCACCGGCCTGTTCCTGAACCTCTTCAACCTGCTGCCGGTGGTGCCACTCGACGGCGGCCGCGCGATGGCCGCGCTGTCGCCGTGGATGTGGTTCGTCGGGCTGTTCGCGATGCTCGTGCTGACCTTCACGTTCCCCAACCCGATCCTCATCCTGATCCTGCTGCTCGCCGGCTTCGAGACCTACAGGCGCTGGAAGGCACGCAAGGCCGGCGACGACGCGGCGCTCAAGTACTACCGCGTCAAGCCGGCGCACCGGCTCGCGATCCTCGCCGTCTACCTCGGCCTGATCATCGTCTGCGCCGTCGGCATGGGGTTCACGTTCGTCGAACGCGAGATCCCGAAGTAGCGACCAGCGCGTCCTACTAGCCTTTCCGCATGGCCGAGATCACGGTCGAGCGCCTGACCAAGCGCTACGGGGAAACGCTCGCGGTCGACGACCTGTCCTTCACGGTGGAGGCCGGTCGCGTGACGGGCTTCCTCGGGCCGAACGGCGCAGGCAAGTCGACGACGCTGCGCGCACTGCTGGGACTCGTGCGCCCGACGAGCGGTCGCGCGCTGGTGATGGACAGGCGGTTCGATGAGCTGAAGGACCCCGTCCGGGCGGTCGGGGCCGCGCTGGACGCGCACGACGTGCATCCGGGGCGCTCTGGCCGCAACCACCTGCGCACGATCGCGGCCGCCGCCGGGCTGCCGACCTCGCGCGTCGACGAGGTGCTCGACATGGTCGAGCTGACGCCCGCGCGCGACCGCCGCGTGAAGGGCTACTCGATGGGCATGCGCCAGCGCCTCGCGCTCGCCGCAGCGCTGCTCGGCGACCCGCGGATCCTCATGCTCGACGAGCCCGCCAACGGCCTCGATCCGCAGGGCATGCGCTGGCTGCGCGACATCCTCGTGCGGCTCGCCGGCGAGGGGCGCGCCGTACTCATCTCCAGCCACGTCCTGTCAGAGGTCGAGCAGACCGTCGACAGCGTCGTGGTGATCGGCGCCGGCCGGCTCGTCATGCAGGGCTCGCTCGCCGAGCTCGTCAAGGGCGACCGGCGGCCCGCGCTCGTGCGCTCGCCGCGCGCCGGCGAGCTGCGCGAGCTGCTCGTGGCCGCGGGCGCCACCGTCGCCGTCGACGGGCGGCCGGACTCGATGCACGTCCACAACGCGTCGCTCGAGGAGATCGGCACGCTGGCGGCCGAGCACGGTATACCGATCTTCGAGCTCACGCACGAGGTGACGACGCTCGAGGACCGCTTCCTCGAACTCACCGGCAAGGGCGGGAACGTGCGATGAAGGCGCTGCGGTCCGAATGGCTGAAGCTCGTCTCGGTGCGCACGACCTGGTATCTGCTCGGCGCGATGGTGCTGATCGAGGGTCTGGCGGCGGGACTCGCCACCGCCCTCGGCGACGTCGAGGACCTCCGCAGGGGCAACGTCTCGACCTTCGTCATCGGCACGCATCTGGCGACCGTCTTCATGTTCACGCTCGGCGCGCTGCTGTCGACGAACGAGTACCGCCACGGGACCGCGAACTCGACGTTCGTCGTCACGCCCAAGCGCGAGCGCGTGATCCTTGCGAAGCTCGCCGTCGGCCTGGCGGTCGGGATCGCCGGGGCGCTGCTGTACATCGCCGTCCACGCGGGGCTCGGACTGTCGATCCTGTCCTCGCGAGGCGTCGACGTCGACTCCGATCTCGCGGTCGACGGCTACGTCGGCGTGGGCGTCGGGCTCGTGCTCGGCTGCCTGTTCGGCGTCGCGCTCGGCGCGCTGCTGCGCAACCAGGTTCTGACGATCATCGTCGGTCTCGTGATGTTCCTGCTCGCCGGCACCGTGACGCTGTTCGTCGGCGACGACGTCGGCCAGTACTTCCCCGGCGAGGCGCTGCTGGCGCTGCAGAACGACCCGCGCGTCGACCTGCTCAGCCAGACCGACGGCGGCCTCGTGCTGGCGGGCTACTGCGTCGTGCTGGGGATCGCGGGGATGATCCTCACGCGCCAGCGCGAGATCACGTAGCAGCGGCGCCCGGAGTTTGCCCTCCCGCGGATGCGGTCATCCCAGCCGCATGCCCGCCGCGCTCCAGCCCTCCTCGGACACCGTCAGCAGCCTCGGGCGGGCGCTCAGCGACCTCGGCCTCGCGGGGCTGCTCGGCGGGCAGCTCTTCGGCCGCATCGCGCTGCACCCGGCGGTCACGGCGATCAGCGAGCCGCGCGAGCGCGGCGCGGTCGTCAACGCGGCCTGGCGGCGCTACGGCGCGATCAACGGCGCCGGGCTCGTCGCCGTCACCGCCGGATGGCTCGGTGCGCGCGGCGGCGAGCTGCGCAACCGCAACCTGATCGGCCGCGAGCGCGTGCTTGCGCGCGTGAAGGACGGCCTCGTCGGCGCGCTCGTGCTGACGGGCGCAGCGTCGGCGATCGAGGGGATCCGCTTCTCGCGATCTGCGCCGGACGGCGCGGTGCCGCTCGAGGACGGCGACCACGCGGCCCCCGACGCGCCCGACGAGGCGCAACGGCGCAAGCGGCGGCTGAACGTGCTCGGCGCGACGACGATCGCCACCGAGGTCGGGCTCGTGACCGTCAACGCCGCGCTGAGCCAGGTCAACGTCCGCCGTTCGCCGCTACGACGGCGCCTGAAGCCCTTCCTTCCGCTAGGCCGCTAGCGCGCCTTCGCCTCGCGCTCGGCGGAGAGCGACTCGCGCGACCGCGCGACGAGCGCCTCGATCGCATCCGCGAGATGCTCGCGGTCGATGTTGTAGTCCCCGCGCGCGACCCTGATGCGGTGCGCCTCGAGCAGCACGTCGGCGTGCGTGTGACCGGCAGGCGGCTCGAAGCGATAGGAGGCAAGCTCGATCAGGAGCCCGAGCGGATCCTCGAAGTAGATCGAGTCCATGAAGCCGCGGTCCTTGACGCCGCTGTGCGAGATCCCGCGCTCGTCGAGCCGCTCGACGGTCTGGGCGAAGGTCGCCTGCGAGATGGCGAACGCGAGGTGATGCACGCAGCCGGGGTCCGTCGGCGTGCGCGTGGGGTCGACGGGGCGCTCGTCGTTGGTGAAGACCGTGATGAGCCGCCCGTCGCCCGGATCGAAGTACAGGTGGCTCTCCGACGCACGGTCGAGGTTGGGCTGTTCGAAGACGAACGGCATCCCGAGCACGCCCTCCCAGAAGTCGATCGACGTCTGGCGGTCGGCGCCGACGATCGTGATGTGGTGAACGCCCTGGCTCTGGAGCTTGCGCATGAGCGTAGGGTCGCACGCCGCACGCCTCGCTGAAACGGCGCACGGCGCGGGCGCTGCCGGCTGCGTCAGCGGCCGACGGCGCGCAGCGCGCGGTCCATCTCGCGCTTCGTCTCGCGCTCCTTGATCGACTGGCGCTTGTCGAACTGGTCCTTGCCCCTGGCGACCGCGATCTCGACCTTGGCGCGGCCGTCGGAGAAGTAGATCCGCGTCGGGACGAGCGTCAGGCCCTTCTCCTTGACCTGTCCGGCGAGCTTGTCGATCTGACGGCGGTGCGCGAGCAGCCGCCGGTCGCGCTCGGGCTCGTGGTTGGCGCGCGCCGCCGGGCCGTAGGGCGGGATGTGGACGTTGTGCAGGTACAGCTCGCCGTCGCGGACGAGCGCGTAGCCGTCCTTGAGCTGGGCTCCGCCCTCGCGCAGCGCCTTGACCTCGGTGCCCTGCAGCGCGATTCCGCACTCGAGCTTGTCGAGCAGCTCAAAGCGGTAGGACGCATAGCGATTGGAGGCGACGTCGCCCGGTGCGACCTTGCGCTTCTTGGCCTTGGCCATGAGCGCAGCTTATTGGGGTGCTGCCGTCGACCGGGCGCGTCGCCGCCGGCGGCCGGCGAGCTACTTCCTCTCCGGGCGGGTGCCCCGATCCTCCACGTGCACGTCGACGTCCTGGCCCTCGTCGGCAGCCTCGACGAGCAACTCGGTCAGCTGCTCAGGCAGCAGGCTGCGCGACTCCAGCCGCGCCGTGGCGTAGCTGACGGCCTGGCCGCCGCCCGTCTTCAATGTGTCTACGTCGCTCATCTCGCGTCCCCGTCGTCGTGGGTGATGCCGAGCAGCACGACCAGCCCCGGGCCGATCGCGGCGATCTCCCTGTCGTGAACGACCACCGACGCCCGCGACACGCGCTGCACGAGCGCCCTCACAACACCGCCGTCGCGACGAGACCGCCGACCACCGCCGCCACCGTCGTCCAGGCGATCACGCCCGCAACCACGCGCACGTCGAGTCCATAGGCGTGAGCGACCACCAGCCCGTTGATGCCCGAGGGCATCGCCGCCTGCAGCAGGTAGGCGTCGGGCAGGCGCACCAGAGCTGTCGAGGCCAGCAGAAGCAGCCCGGGCGCCACGCCCATGCGCAGGACGAGCGCGACGGCCACCGGCCTGGTGAACGAGGGCAGCGCGCGCATACCGGTCTCCTCGGCCTCGGTGGCCAGGTTGACGCCCAGCACGAAGAAGCCCACGGGGAGCAGGCCGATCACCACATAGCCGGCGATATCGATCGCCACATCCGGCGCCAGCTCGTCGGGCGCCACCAGCCCCAGGGCCACCGCCGGCAGCACCGGGTTGCGGGTGAAGAAGGCGAGCAGCCGCGCGCGCCAGCCCTCCCCGGCACGTGTGCCGAACGCCGCGCCGACGGCGAACCCCGCGAGGTAGACCATGGGCCCGCTGACCAGCTGGTCGAAGACGATCGCGGTGCCCAGCTCGTCGGTGCCCAGCAGGGCCGCGGCCAGGGGCAGCCCGAGGTAGCCGGTGTTGGCCAGCACGACGGTGATGATGAGCGCGCCGACCGCGGGCCGGGGGAGGCGCAGCAGCCGCGTGCCCACGAGCCAGGCCAGGGTCCCCACCACGGCCAGCTCCACGTAGG
>JAHWJE010000128.1 GCA_019348575.1 Actinomycetota bacterium
GGCCGGCCGCAGCACAGGGTGTCCCATATCGCCAGGTGCCCTGCGCCGCGACCGGCCCGCGGGCTATCGCATCTCGAACGTGATTTGAACGGTAAGGCGGATGGTGCCGGCGCCCGCTTCGATCGGCGTGTCGGGCGCCGCGGCGCGGGCCGCGGCAGGGGCGGAGACGGGCTTCGGCCCAGACCCGGCGTTGTCGCCCTCGACGATCGTCAGGACCGGGCCGAGTTGCACCCCGGCGAGCCGGGCGTGCTGCTCGGCCTTGGCGCGCGCGTCGTTGAACGCCGCCTCGCGCGCGCGGCGCACGGTCGCGTCCCGGTCCGCCAGGTCGAAGCTGACCCCCTGCACACGGTTGGCGCCGGCCGCAATCGCCGCCTCGACGGCGGCCTCGTAGGCGGCCGGCTGGGTGCGCCGCGGCGACCTCGGACCCCTGCAGGCGGTCCGCACGATGCTCCGCGTCAACCGCGCGACGCTGCGCGCCACGCTGTATCGCAGCGGGCGCCGCGTCTGGTCGTCGCCGATCGGGGTCGGCGCCCACGCGACGCCGACGCCAGCCGGACGGTTCTGGATCCGCAGTCGCCTGCGCGGCGTGAGCGGCAGCCCGCTGTACGGGCCCTACGCCTTCGGCACCGCCGCCTACTCGGTCCTGAGCGACTGGCCCGGCGGCGGCGTCATCGGCATCCACGGCACCAACCAGCCCGAGCTCATCCCCGGTCGCCCCTCGCACGGCTGCATCCGCGTGCCGAACGCCGCGATCACACGCCTGTGGCGGCTGATGCCGATCGGCACACCGGTGAGGATCGTCTGATGCAAGACGACCGCAGCGGGGCTTGAGCCCGCCGGCGCTGCTGCGGCATCCGGCCCGCGCCGGCGCTCAGCTCGCCGTCAGCACGGGTCGTCCCTCGGAGGGCTGGACGAGCACCCAGCCCTGGCCGGAGAAGCCGAGCTGCAGGCTCTCGCCCGAGCCGAGCCCGATCAGCGACTTGGCCTGCACGTCGGTCTTCAGCGTCGTCGTGACGCCGCCCGACCACGCGATCGCCGCCTGGGGATCGGCGAACGTCGGCGCCTCGCCGACGTCGAGCTTGATCGGCTGGCCGTCGGAGGTCAGCGCGACGAGGCCGGTGCCGCGCAGGACGATGTTGAACAGACCGCCGGCGAGCATTCCCGCCGCGCCACCCTTGACGCGCGCCACGTCCCACTCGATCTGGTCCTCGAAGGCGAGGATGTTCTGTCCGTTGACCGTCAGCTCGTCGCTCTCGAGGCGCAGGACGTGAACGAGCATCGCCTGGTTGGCGAGGAACAGCTCGCCGCTGCCGCCGCACTTCATGAGCCGCAGGTCCTCGCCGCTGGCGGCCTTCTTGAGGATGCGCCCGAGCCCGCCGCCCTTGTGCTCGAAACGGACGTCGCCCTGGTAGGCCACCATCGCCCCGCTGCGCGCCATGACCGACGTCTCGGACAGCTCGACCTTCAGCGCGTACGGACCCTGAGCCGTGAACGCCTCACCGGTCTCGATCTCGCGGTACTGCTCGAAGGCGCCACCGACGTCGCTCATCTCCGCCTCAGACCTGCTCTTCCTTGGGCATGATGATCCAGAGCGCGAGGTAGGCGAGGATCTGCGGTCCCGGCAGCAGCATGCTCACCACGAAGAGGACCCGCACAAGCGTCGGGGAGAGCCCGAACCGCCGCGCCAGCCCCGCCGCCACACCGGCCACGAGCTTGCCCCGGCGCGGGCGCACGAGCCCGCGTTGCCCGACGGTGCTGCGCGTGTTCTCCAGCGATGGCATGGCCTCGGGATGCCCCGCCAAGCCCGTCCCTGAACGCCGACCTGCCCTGATCGCGCTCACGCCGCCCCGTTCGAGCCCGACCAGAGCCTCGCGGCCAGTAGGCTGGCCGCATGCCTGAAGATCCCGTCGTGCACCTCTCAGACGCATCCGTCGGCGCCGCCGTGAGCGCGCTGGCCGAGCGCAACCGCCATCACCTCGAGTCGATGACCGCGGCCGAGCGCGACGAGGCGATCGTGCATTGGCGCGAACTGGCGGTGACGGTACTGAGCGCGGCGACCGCTGCGGGGGGTGCGGACGCGGGGGCGCGCGCAGACGCGGGCGCCGGCGACGAGCTGCAGCCAGGTCGCGCTGTGATCGTGCTCGAAGACGTCGACGCCGACGGCGTCGCCGTCCATCTCAGCTTCCATCCCGAGCTCGAGGATCTCGGCGACGGGGAAGTCGCCGGCACACCTGCCCAGATCGCGGCGCTCGAGCTGCTGGACGCGCTCGGCGCAGGCGCCGAGGACGAATAACGCGATCCCGGCCGCCGTCGCAGCGATGCGGATCGCGAGATCGGGCGCACTCGTCGTCGGCGGCGCATCAGGGCTCGGCGAGGCCGCTGCACGCGCCCTGCATGAGCGTGGAGCACACGTCGTCATCGCCGACCTCGACGCCGAGCGCGGCGCCGCGCTCGCGGCGCAGCTCGGTGAGCGCGGCCGGTTCGCGGCCGCCGACGTGACGCGACCCGAGCAGCTCCAAGAGGCCGTCGCGCTCGCGGCGCAGGCGCCCGGCGGCCTGCGGATCTCGCTGCATTGCGCGGGGATCGGGCACGCCGAGCGGATCGCGCGCGGCAAGGGGCCACATCGCCCCGAGACGTTCGAGAGGGTGGTCGCGGTCAACCTCGTCGGCACGTTTCACGCGCTGCGCCTGGCGAGCGCCGCGATGCTCGGCAACGAGCCCGACGACGCCGGCGCGCGCGGGGTGATCGTCAACACCGCTTCGATCGCGGCCTACGACGGGCAGATCGGGCAGGTCGCGTACGCCGCGTCGAAGGGCGGCGTCGTCGCGCTGACGCTGCCCGCCGCGCGCGACCTCGCGGGCTCGGGCATCCGCGTCTGCGCGATCGCGCCGGGCCTGTTCGACACGCCGCTGCTGGCGGGCCTGCCGGCCGATGCGCGCGCGCGGCTCGCCGCGTCGATCCCGTTTCCGCCGCGCCTCGGCCGGCCCGACGAGTTCGCCCGGCTCGCCTGCCACATCGCCGAGAACGAGATGCTCAACGGCGAGGTGATCCGGCTGGACGGCGCGCTGCGGATGGCGCCCCGGTAGTCGCGATGCGGCTGCGCGCACCACGCCGCGACGAGGCGCAGGACGCCTACGTCCGCACCGCCTGCGCGAACTGCACCCGCCGATCGGGGTCCACCCGCCGCTTCACCTCCCGCAGCCGCGCCCGGTTGGAGCCCCAGTACTCGCGCTCGAAGTTCTCCAGCGCGGGATCGGCGTAGTTCGAGTACGCGCCCCGCGCGCCGTGACGGGTCAGCGCTCGGCGGGTGGCGCTCACCCAGGCCCGCGCGCCCGCGCCCGCCGCGGGAGCGTGGTAGCTCAGCACCTGCGCGGAGGCGAGCGCGTCGCGGTGCACGAACGCCGTCGCATCCGGGTCGACGGCGTTGATCGCGCCGCCGTAGGCGTCGAGGATGACCGCGCCCGACCCGCGCCGGGCCGCCACGCGCTCCAGCAGCGCCCGCCGCCCCGCCCCGTCGAGCCGCTCGACGAGGTACGTCGAGGACGCCGCGAACGCGGATCGCTCCAGCGCTCCGCCGGGGTGCGTTCCCTGCGTGTGGCACGCCGCGAGCGGCCCGTCGAGGCACCCCGCCCAGCGCCGGGCGAGCCCGAGCAGGTCGTCGACGCCGGTCCGCAGCGATGCGCCGTCGATGCGCGCGAGCGGTGCCAGCAGCCGCCGCAGCTCGGCCTGCGAGCCGAAGTGCTGCGCGATCACGGCGAGCTGAGGAGGCGCTCCCGCCGACAGCGTGAGGATCGAGGTCAGCGCGCGCGGGGCGTTCGGCGCGAGCGCCTGCCAGCGCGCGAGC
Source organism: Actinomycetota bacterium (assembly GCA_019348575.1). Next base: position 3,845 of record JAHWJE010000128.1, read on the forward strand.
GCCTCGTCGGCGTGCGCCCACGGCACCGACATCGACGCCCACGCGGCGCGCGCAGCGCGATGGACCCGGAAGCGCAGCGAGGTCACGATCCCGAAGCTCCCGCCGCCACCGCGCAACGCCCAGAACAGGTCCTCGTCGGAGCGCGCGCTGACGCGCCGCCGGCGCCCGTCCGCAGTGACGATCGTCGCCGCCGCGAGGCGGTCGCACGTCAGCCCGAGCCGCCGTCCGGACAATCCCATCCCGCCCCCGAGCGTCAGGCCGCCGATCCCCACCGACGGGCAGGAGCCCGCCGGCACGAGCGCGCCGCGCGCCGCGAGGGCGCGGTTGAGGTCGATCAGCTGCAGGCCGGCGCCGACCTCGACCTCGCCCGCCGCCGCCGCGACGCGCACCGAGCGCAGCCGCGACAGATCCACCACGACCGCGCCGGTTCCGCCGGACTGGCGGATGTACGAATGCCCGCCGGAGCGCGCGACCACCGCGACGTCTTCACGCGCCGCCCAGCGCATCAGCGCCTCGACGTCGCCGCTGTCGCGCACCGCGACGACGGCCAGTGGCCGTGGCAGCGGGCCCGCGAGCTGGTACACCCGCCGCGCGCGCCCGTACGTCGCCCGGCCCGGCACCGCGACCGTCCCGCGCACCGCCGCGTCGAGGCGGCGGACCGCGCCCGGCGCCAGACGTCCGCCCGCGGCCGCCGGTTCGGTCCCGACGGCGATCGCCGCGGCACCGGCGGCACCGCGCAGGAGCAGCTCACGGCGATCGAACGATGCGCTGGTCACGGCTGCGGCGACGATACCCGCCCGGCGCGACGCGGGACGCCCGTCGCTAGCGTGGCAGCGATGGATCGCCCCGTCGCGCTGCGGCTGCCGGCCTCCGCGGGCCTCCTGGCCGCGGCGCTGACGGCGCTGCTTTTGATCGGCCCCGGCGGCGAGCGCAGCGGCGGTGGCGCGAGCGCCGCGAGCCCGGCCGCCTCGCGTCCCAGCCGTCAGCCGGTGCCGATCCTCATGTACCACGCGATCCGCACGGCCCCCGCCGGTGCGCGCCTGCCGTCACTGTTCGTGCGCCCGCGCGAGTTCGCAGCGCAGGTTCGCGCGCTGCGCCGCGCCGGCTACAGCGCGATCACGCTGCAGCGCGCCTGGGACGCGTGGCACGGGCGCGCCCGGCTGCCGCGCAGGCCGGTCGTCTTCTCCTTCGACGACGGCCACGAAAGCCAGGTGAGGTTCGCGCTGCCGGTGCTGCGAAGAGAGCGCTGGCCGGGCGTCTTGAACCTCGCGCTGGACTGGGTCGACGACCTCGGCGGCGATCGCGCCGTCGCGCGCCTGATCGAGGCCGGCTGGCAGATCGACGCGCACTCGCGCACGCACCCCGACCTGACGAAGGTCTCAGCCGCCCAGCTTGCCGACGAGACCGCCGGCGCGCGCGCCGAGCTGCGCCGGCGCTTCGGCGTGCCGGCGAACTTCTTCGCCTATCCGTCCGGCCGCTACGACGCGCGCGTCGTCGCCGCGGTCAGGCAGGCGGGCTACCTCGCCGCGACGACGGTCAGGCGCGGCTTCGCCCGGCCGGGCGCCCCGTACGCGCTCGCGCGCGTGCAGGTCGACGGAGGGATCGGAGCGCGCGGGCTGCTGCATCGGCTGCGCGCGCTGCGCAGCCGGTCCGCCGCGACGCGCTAGGCGGCCAGGCGCTCGACGAGCATCGCCTGGCCCATCCCGCCGGCGACGCACATCGACTCGATCCCGTAGCGGCCGCGGGCCGCGTCGAGGCCGTTGAGCAACGTCGTCATGATCCGCGCGCCGGTCATCCCGAACGGGTGACCGAGCGCGATCGCGCCGCCGAACGGGTTGAGCTTGTCCTCGTCGATCCCGAGCTCGTCGCGGCAGG
>JAHWJE010000129.1 GCA_019348575.1 Actinomycetota bacterium
GCCCCCCTCGAGCTGCCCACCAAGCCGTTCATGCTCGGCACGCACAGGGTGAAGCGACGCCGACCGCGGGCGATCAGCACCGATCCCCCTCGTCATCAACCACCTCGGCGCGATCGCGGCTGGATGGGCCAGCACCGCGAGCGCCAGCAACGCCTGCATCCGAACGCTCCTCTCGACAGCACTCCTATCGAGGGTAGTAGAGTCGTCGCCGATCGGCATGAGGGCGCCGACGGCGACGAACACTGAGCGACGCGCTACGCGCGGTCGCGGGCCGCCGAGCACTCACGGGGCGTACAGTGCGCTGATCGCCGAGACCGAGCAACACGACGCCGCTCGCGCTGGCATATCCGACTCCATCCTCGACGCCGTCGGCGATACCCCGCTCGTGCGCCTTTCGCGCCTTGCGAGCGGGCTCGCGCCGCAGGTCGTGGCCAAGGTCGAGTCGCTCAATCCCGGCGGCTCGATCAAGGATCGCGTCGCCGTCTCGCTGATCGACGCAGCCGAGCGCGACGGACGGCTGCGACCGGGGGACACGATCGTCGAGCCGACGTCGGGCAACACCGGGACGGGGCTCGCGATCGCGGCTCGCCTGAAGGGCTACCGCGTCGTCGCCGTCATGCCCGACAAGCAGTCCAAGGAGAAGATCGACCTGCTGCGCGCCTACGGCGCCGAGGTCGTCCTGACGCCGACCGACGTGGCGCCGGAGTCGCCGCAGTCCTACTACCGCGTCGCCGAGCGGCTCGCGAGCGAGATTCCGCGCGCCTTCCGTCCCAACCAGTACGACAACGCCGCCAACCCCGACGCGCACTACCGCTCGACCGGGCCGGAGCTCTGGGAGCAGACCGGCGGGCGCATCACGCACTTCGTGGCGGGCGTCGGGACCGGCGGCACGATCACCGGCGCGGGACGGTATCTCAAGGAGCGCAACCCGCTGATCGAGATCATCGGCGGCGATCCTGTCGGATCGATCTTCTCCGGCGGCGAGGAGGCCGTGAAGCCCTACCTCGTCGAGGGCGTGGGGGAGGACTTCTGGCCCAGGACGTTCGACCCGGCGATCGTCGATCGCTACGTCACCGTCTCCGACCGGGACGCGTTCCTCATGACACGGCGGCTGGCTCAACGGGAGGGCATCCTCGCCGGAGGATCGGCGGGCCTCGCGCTCGTCGCGGCGCTCACGGTCGCCGCCGAGGTGCACGACCCGGCGGCGCTGATCGCGGTGATCCTGCCCGACGGAGGTCGCAGCTACCTGTCGAAGATCTTCAACGACACGTGGATGACGCACTACGGATTCCTCGAGCGCCCATCCAGCCAGACCGTCGGAGACGTGCTTCGCAGCAAGCAGGAGAGCAGCGACACGCCACCGCTGGTGACCGTCTCGACGCACGACAAGGTCCGCGACGCGGTCGCGCTGCTGCACGACCACGGCGTCTCTCAGCTGCCGGTCGTGTCCGCGCACGACCCGTCGACGATGGTCGGCTCGATCGCCGAGCGCGGACTGCTCAAGCACGTCATCGAGGACCCCGGACTGCTCGGCGCAGCCGTCGTCGACGTGATGGAAGCGCCGTTCCCGGCCGTTTCCGCCGGCGACCTCGTGCAAGAGGCGGTCGAGCTGCTGGCCGGCGAGCGCCAAGCGGTGCTCGTGACCGTCGGCGGGCGGGCGACCGGGATCCTCACCCGCGCCGATCTGCTCGAGGCGCTCGCAAGATGACCCGGCTGCCCGACGACGCGCGCTTTGCCACCCGCGCCGTCCACGCCGGCCTGGACCCCGACCCGCACTACGGGTCGGTCATCCCCGCGATCCACCAGACCTCGACATACGCGCAGCGCGCGCCCGGAGAGTTCGTCGAGGACTACGACTACGCGCGCTCGGCAAACCCGACGCGGGCCGCGCTCGAGCGGGCGCTGGGCGAGCTCGAGGGCGGGCATGCGAGCGCGTTCTCGAGCGGGATGGCTGCGTCGCACGCCCTGATCACGGTTGTCGCGAAGGCGGAAAGCCACATCGTCCTGCCGGCCGACCTGTACGGCGGCACGTACCGCTTGGCCGACAAGGTGCTCAGGCGCTGGGGGCTTGACTACACGCTCGTCGACCAGACCGACCTCGACGCGATCGCAGCCGCCGTGCGCGACGACACGCGCCTCGTCTGGGTCGAGACGCCGACGAACCCGCTGCTGAACGTCGTCGACATCGAGGCCGTCGTCGCGCGCAGGCGCTCGGCGCTCGTCGCAGTCGACAACACGTTCGCCACGCCGGTCAACCAGCGCCCACTCGAGCTCGGCGCCGACGCCGTGGTGCACTCGACGACGAAGTACCTCGGCGGACACTCCGACACCGTCGGCGGCGCGGTCGTCGTGCGAGATCTCGACCTGCACGAACGCGTGCGCTTCGTCCAGAACGCGGTCGGCGCCGTCCCCGGGCCGCTGGACTGCTTTCTCGTGCACCGCGGACTGCGCACGCTGCATCTGCGGATGGCCGCGCATGCCGCCAACGGCCGCGCGGTGAGCGAGTTCCTGCGCACTGTCGAGGGGGTGCACGACGTGCGCTGGCCCGGCTTCTCGGGGATGGTCTCGTTCCGCCACCCCGACGCCGTTCGGATCGCCGGCGCGACGCAGATCTTCACGCTCGCCGAGTCGCTCGGCGGCGTCGAATCGCTGATCGAGGTCCCCCAGGCGATGACCCATCAGTCCGTCGAGGGCTCCGCGGCCGCCGTGCCCGCGGACCTCGTTCGGTTGTCGTGCGGCGTCGAGGCGCCAGAGGACCTCGTCGCGGACCTGCGGCGCGCGCTGTGATGCGATGCCGACCAAGCCGCGCGCCCTGACCCCGATTTGCGCCAGACTGTCCTCGTGCATCGCAACCGTCTTGCGCTCGTCGTGATTCTCGCGGCCGCTCTGGTCGCGATCGGCTGCGGCTCGGAGGAGAAGCAATCGACGTCGGAGCGCCAGTCGCAGGCGGGCCGGGCCGAGGACCGGGCCGAGACGCCGAAGCTGAAGCCCAACAGCGCGCGCGCGCAGATGATCGAGTGCATCGAGGGCGCCGGGTTCGAGGTGACGTCCGACGACAAGCCGACCCCCAAGCTGTCGTTCAAGAGCCCGGGCGGCACGCTCGAGGCGGTCGCCGTCATCCACCCCAACCGGGCTGCTGCTCGGAAGTCGGCGGTGCGGGGGCAGAGGAAGGGCGTGAACGTCGTCGCCTTTGGCCGTGCCGAAGTCATCCGGCACGCCGCCAAGGACGCTGAGGCCGGCGTCATCGTCAACTGCGTGGCGGCCGAGTACGGCGGCTGAGCAGCCGTCGCCGGCGAGCGTCGCAGACGTCGAGTAGCCTCAACGCATGAGCGCGATCCCCGGCGAGCCACTGAAGCGGAAGCCGCACGAGCTGACCCTCAAGGACGGCCGCAAGCTGAAGCTCAAGCTCCCCGGGCTGCCGCCGCGCGTGGAGCCGCTCGCGACCGAGGAGCGCGCCGCCGCCGATCCGCCGCGCGACAACCCCGCTCCGCGCCACAACCCGAACCACGGCGCGTTCTGAGCGCTGGCGGCTCGCCTTCGCCTGGGCGGCGCGCGACGTCAGCGACGACGTCAAGCGGTCCGTCAGCCGGCTGACGCGCCGTCGCGCGCGGAGCGCGGGCGGGGTACGGCCCGCTGATGTCGCTGCAGCATCTGCGGGACCTGCTCGTCGACACCGACTCGGTGGCCGGCCTGGCGGTCACCACGCTGGCGATCGTCTTCGTCGCCGCCGGAGTTCGTCTGCTCGCCGTTCCGCTCGTCCGCCGACGGTACGCCGACGATCAGTACCGGCGCTACTGGTCGGCCAAGGTCGTCACCTACGTGATCGTTGCCGTCGCGCTGGTCGCGCTGCTGCTCGCCCCGACGCTTGCGGCGGCCGGCGACCCGCGCCGCGGCCACCCCGTTGCCGGCTTCGGCCGCGCAGCCCAGGCGCTGGAGCGGCGGGTGTGGCGCGACGATCGTCTGGCCGGCGCTGCCTTCGTGGCTGCCCTGGTCGGAGTACCCGCGGCGTGCACCTGGGCGATTGACCGTCGCGTCGCATCTGGCTGGGGCCGCGTTGCGCTGCGCGCCGGCGTGACGTGGGCCGCGCTCGGCGGGCGGTCGCTGCGGCGGGAGGCATCCGGCATCGCGGCCGCGCTCGGGCGCGACGACCTTGCACAGGCACGGCGGCGACTGCCTGCGCTCGTCGGACGCGACCCCTGGAAGCTCGACGCAGGTGAGATCAGCCGCGCGGTCGTCGAGTCGGTCGCGGAGAACACGAGCGACGCTGTCGTGGCGCCGTTGGTGTGGGGGTCGCTCGCGGGGCCGGCGGCGATCGTTGCGTACCGCTGCGCGAACACACTCGACGCGATGGTCGGGCACCGAAGTGCCCGGTACCAACGTTTCGGCTGGGCCGCCGCGCGGCTCGACGACGTGCTGAACTGGCTGCCGGCGCGGCTCGGCGCGGCAGTGACTGGTGCGGTCGCGCCCGCTGTCGACGGCAGCCCGCGGGCGGCCTGGTCCGCCGCCGTGCGCGACGGGGGCAACCACCCCAGTCCGAACGCAGGCCGGATGGAGGCCGCGTTCGCCGGCGCGCTGTCGGTGCGTCTGGGCGGCACGAACGTCTACGGCGACCGTGTGGAGGTCCGCGGCCCGCTGGGTGGCGGAGCATCGCCCGACGCCACCACCATCACTCGGGCCGTGCGCCTGTCGAAGGTGGTCGGCGCGGCGGTCGCGGTGCTCGCGCTGGTCGGGTCGCTGGCCGGGATGAGCCTGCTGCTCGCGCGGGACGCCCTGCCCGGCGACGCCCTGTACGGCTTCAAGCGCACCGCGGAGGCCGCCTCCCTCGGCCTCACCTTCGGCGACGAGTCCAAGGCGCTCAAGCACCTCGAGGTGCCGACCGCGGATCCGTCGCTGAATAGACTGTTCCGACCGCCGGCGAGGTTGCGGCGTCAGGCCCGGACCCCCACCGACGGGGGTTGCAAAGCCGCCTGCTGGACTTCACCCATGCGCTGCGCCGTGCCGGGGTGCCGGTGGCGGTCAGCGACGGGCTGGACGCCATGCGCGCGACCGCCGAGGTCGACCTGCTGTCGCGCCGGCAACTGCACGAGGCGCTCGCCGCGACGATGGTGAAGTCCGCCGGCCACCGCCCCGCGTTCGACACGTTGTTCGACGTCTACTTCCCCCCGCGGGGTGGGACGTCGCCGGAACATCACGAGGCGTCGGAGGATCGCGACGTCGGCGACTTCCTCGCGGAGCTCGTCGACGAGTTGCTGGAGGGTGACGACGCCGCGATTCGCCGGCTCGCGCACGAGGCGGTGGAGACGTTCGGCCGCGTCGAGGGCCGCGACGGCGCCCCGGAGTACTTCTCGTACCGGGTGTTCCGCAACATCAACATCGCCGGCATCCTGCGCCGCGCGCTGATGACTGCGGGGGAGAGCGACGACGCGCTGACGCAGCGGCTGCTCACCGACGAGCTGGAGCAGCGGCTGCGCCACTTCCGCGAGGAGATCGACGCGGAGATCCGCCGGCGCATGGTGTTGCGCCGCGGCGCCGACGAGGTGGCGCGCAAGCTTGTGCGCGCGCTGCCGGAGGACGTCGACTTCTTCTCCGTCAGCGCCGACGAGCAGGCCGAGATGCGCCGGGCGGTCAAGCCGCTGGCGCGCCGGCTCGCCACGCGGCTTGCGGTCAAGCGCAAGCGTGCGCGTCGCGGCCGCCTGGACACCCGCCGCA
>JAHWJE010000012.1 GCA_019348575.1 Actinomycetota bacterium
ATCATCGGGCTGCTGGCCCGCCTCATCCTTCCGGGCCGCCAGAAGATCGGGCTACCGCTGACGCTTCTGCTCGGCATCGTGGGCTCGGTGATCGGAGGCGTGATCGCGAATCTCCTCCGCAGCGGCAGCATCTTCGAGCTCAACGTCATCGGCTTCGTGGTCGCTGTCGCGTCCGCCGTCGGGCTGCTCGCGGTCGCCGAAGGCGCGGGCATCGGCTCCGGCCGCCGACGCGAGCAGCTGCGGCGCTGAGGCCGCTCGGCGCGGTGATCTGACGACGCGCGCTTCTAGGCGGTAGCCACTGTTTGCCGGACCGCCGCGAACGCCGCGGCGAGCGTGCTCTCCTTCAGCGCGACCGTCGGCGCCACCGGCAGCAGCACCGCCATAGCCGCCTGCAGCCGGCGCATCTCAGCCTCGAATGCGCGGCAGTCGTCGCAGCGCGCGACGTGGCGGCGCAGGTCGCGGCGGCGCCACGCGCGACCGCCCAGGACCGCGAGCTGCTCGCGAACCGATGGGCAGTCCGCCTCGCGCGCTCGACGGCGCTTCACGAGCACGTCACGCCCCCTCCGAGCCCCGACGGCGGGCGCGGGGAAGCCATGGCCGCACGCGTGGCGAGATGCGACTTCGTGCTCGACGCGGCTAGTGGTCGTCCCCGCAAATACGCGCCCTTCCCGACAGCCGCTGATCGCCGACCACGGACTTCCTCCGTGGTGCCCGCGGCGTCCTCCGTCGTCGATGTGCCAGGGGCACAGGTTGGGTTGGGATGTGGTCTTCCCGGACGGCGCCGGCTATTACCATGAGAGGGCACGTTTCGACGGGGACGAGCACTGGGTGCCCCCACGTCAACCGCGCTACCGGCGCCAGTTCCGGACCGGCCTGGACACGACGACCCGCGCCCGCGGCGGCTGGCCCGGCACGAGCGACCGCGCCTCGCGATCGTCGTCGAAGGGCAGCCGCGACACCAGCCCGGCCGTTTCGAACGTCTTCTGCACGTGGTTGCTGCCGCGCAGCAGCCTGAGCCGGTTGTCGCGCTCGCGCGAGCGCGCGTTGGCGTGGATGATCGCCTTCAGGCCGTCCGAGGTGATGAAGCTCAAGCCGCTGAGGTCGACGATGATCTCCCGGGCGTCGCTGCGCTCCACGCGCTTCAACTCGGCGTCGAACGCCGGGGCGGTGTTCATGTCGAGCTCTCCGATCAGCTCGACCACGTGCACGTGACCATCACGGTCGGAGCGCATCGCGAGCTGGTCGTGAGCGCAGAGCAGCGGGCCCTCCTGACGATCGACAACGTGCCGGCGGAACATTCTCACTCCAATCGATCACCGATGGTCCAGGGCCCTCCCGCTTGGCCGGGCCCAGTCGTCCCTGTCCGACGGGTAGAACGCTCTACGAGGCCGCTGGTTGGTAGACGGCGAAAATTCTTTTGGTCCGCGGCGGCCAGGGACGCACGTGGGGACGATCGGCCCCGCGCGGCACGCCGCTCAGCGCAGGTTGATCGCGGCCGACGCGGCGACGGCGATCGCCACCGCGGCATAGCCGTTGTAGCCGGAGAGAAACAGCAGCACCGCGGTGACGAGCGCGGCCGCGACCGTGACGAGCCAGGCGATCTTGTTGAAGCCCACAGCCGCATCCTCGCCGATCGCGAAGGTCCGGGCACGCTGCTAGCTTCGGCGTGTTCGAAGTTCCGCATGCAGCACAAGGAGCGCCGCTCGTGACGAAGTCCCAGCTCGTCGATTCGGTGCAGACGCGCACCGCCAAGCATCCTCGCACCGGCGAGCCGATGCAGATCGCGCCGGCGCGCGTGCCGAGGCTCTCGCCTGTGCCGGGGCTCGAGCAGGCGGTCGGGCCGTAGGTGCCGGCCGCGGTGATCCAGCATGCGGCCGCGGTGACGTTCGCCGATCTGCTCGCCGAGCGCGTCGCCGCGCGCGAGTCGCAGATCGTCCTCGGCCTGGACCCCGATCCCGCGCGGCTGTGGCCCGAGGCGCTCGCGCGCGCTCCCGCCGGCGGCTCCCCGGTCCAGCGCGCGTCCGCCGCGGTACGCGCGCACTGCACGGCGCTGATCGACGCCGCCGGCCCGGCCTGCGTCGCGGTCAAGCCGCAGCTCGCGTGCTTCGAGCGTCTCGGCGCGGACGGCTGGGCGGCGCTCGCGGCGACGGTGCGACACGCCCGTGAGCAGGGGCTGATCGTGCTCGCTGACGGCAAGCGCGGAGACATCTCGGTGTCTGCCGCCGCGTACGCGCAGGCGCTCGTCGGCAGCACGCCGACGCCGTTCGGAGCGGTCGCGGGGCTGGGCGCCGACGCCTTCACCGCCAACCCGCTGCTCGGCGTCGACTCGCTCGAGCCGCTCGTCGAGGGCGCCCGCGCCGCCGGCGCGGGCGTCTTCGTGCTCGTCCGCACCTCCAACCCCGGCGCGGCCGACATCGAGGACCTCGAGCTGGCCGGTGAGAAGGGCGAGAAGGTCTGGGAGCGACTTGCAGCGATCGTCACCGGGCTCGGCGGCCGGCCGAGCGCGCCGAGCGCGCTGGCCGACGTCGGCGCGGTCGTGGGCGCGACGGTGCCCGAGCACGTCGCGCGGATGCGCGAGCTCATGCCGCACGCGCCGTTCCTGCTGCCCGGCATCGGCGCCCAGGGCGGACGCGTCGAGGACCTGGCGCCGGCCTTCGCCCCGGGACGCGCCGGCGGCCTCGTCAGCGCGTCACGCTCGATCGCCTCCGCGCACGAGTCGACCGGGGGTCCGCCGGGCACCGCAGCCCGTAGCGAGGCCGAGCGGCTCAGAGCGGCGGCGTGGTCGTCGTAGACGTCGCCCGGCGGCAGCGCTTGCCCGTATCCTCTGGCACAGATGGAGGAGCTCGATCTCGAGCGGCTGGTACTCCCGGCGCTGCTCGCACTGTTGGCGTTGGGCGCGTTCGTGATCGTCGCGACGGACGGGGGCATCGACCCGAACACGCTGCGTCCCGGGCAGACGCTCAAGCTCGCACCGTGAGCGTTCGCGCGGCGATCCTCGGGGCGGTGCTCGCACTGCTCCTGGCGGCGCCTTGCGCCCTGGCCCAGTCGCCGCCGGGAGCGCCGCGCCTGCAGGGCGCGAAGGCGGCGATCGTCATGGAGACCACGACGGGCGACGTGCTGCTGGGGCGCAACGCGCGCGAGCGCCGCCAGATCGCCTCGACGACGAAGCTCATGACCGCGCTCGTGGCGCTCCAGCGCACGGACCTCGACGACATCTTCAGCGCCACGAGCTACGACCCGCTGCCGGTCGAGTCCCAGATCGGGTTGCGCCCGGGCGAGCGGATGAGCGTCCGCGACCTGCTGCGCGCAACGCTGCTGCCGAGCGCAAACGACGCCGCCGCCGCGATCGCGGTCGGCACGATGGGCTCGACGCAGGCCTTCGTCGCCGAGATGAACCGCCGCGCCAAGGCGCTCGGGCTGAGCGACACGAGCTTCGCCAACCCGATCGGGCTCGACGATCCGATGAACCACTCCAGCGCGCTCGATCTCGCAAAGCTCGCCGTCGCGCTGCGCCGCTACGAGTTCTTCCGCCGCACCGTCGACCTGCCCAGCGCGGTGCTGCGCAGCGGCGCGCGCAACCGCACGGTCGTCAACCGCAACACGCTCGTGCGCCGCGTCGACTTCGTCAACGGGGTGAAGACCGGGCACACGCGCGGGGCCGGGTACGTGCTCGTCGGCTCGGCGACGCGCGAGGGCGTGACCGTGATCAGCGTCGTGCTCGGCGAGCCGAGCGAGCGGTCGCGCGACGCGGACTCGCTGGCGCTGTTGCGCTACGGCCTCAGCCGCTACGACGCGCGCACGGTGATGCCCCAGGGGCGCGTCCTCGGCCGCGTCCCGCTGCGCTACCGGGGCGACAGGCACGTGGACGTGATCGCGGGGGAGACCGTCGAGCGCGTGCTGCGCACGGGCGCCCGCACGCGGGTCACGCTCAGCGGTCTGCCCGCCGAGGTCGACGGGCCGCTGCCGCGCGGGACGCGCATCGCGACGGCAACGATCCGCAGGGGCGACGAGGTGCTCGCGCGCGTGCCCGTCGTGACGGCCCGGCCGGTCGCCGAGGCGGGGCTCGGCGACCGTCTGGACGACATGCTGGGCCGCTCGCAGACGATCGTCGCCATGGTCCTGCTCGTGGTCTGTAGCCTCCCACTTCTGTTGCTGCGCAGACGGGCGGTCAACCGCAGAAGAGCGCTGGATGCCGAGCACCGGCGGGCGCGGCGGCGCGAGGAGACAACGGTCCAGTGAGCCCCCACCAGTGATCATCACCGTCACCCTCAACGCGGCGATCGACAAGTCCCTCTCCGTGCCGAACTTCCGCCTCGGCCAGCGTCACCGCAGCGTCGAGCAGACGACGCTGCCGGGCGGCAAGGGCGTCAACGTCGCGCGCACGCTCAAGACGCTCGGCCAGCCGGTCATCGCGACCGGCTTCGCGGGCGGGGCGACCGGGACGCGCATCGTCGAGGCGCTCACCGACGAGTCGATCCTCAACGACTTCGTCCGCATCCGCGAGGAGTCGCGCACGAACACCGCCGTGCTGGACCCGACGAACGGCCAGCAGACCGAGATCAACGAGCGCGGCCCGGCGGTCAGCGAGCGCGAGCTCGAGCTGTTCCGCGACAAGCTGCTGTACCTCGCGCGCGGCGCGGCGATCGTCATCTTCGCCGGCTCGCTGCCGCGCAACGTCGACGCCGGCATCTACGCCGAGCTCATCAAGGACCTGCGCAAGCTCGGCCTCGTCGTCGTGATCGACACCGACGGCGACCCGCTGCGCCACGCCGTGCGCGCCGAGCCGCACGTCGTCTCACCCAACGTGCTCGAGGCCGAGGAGCTCGTCGGCCACGAGTTCAACGATGACGAGGACCGCGTCATCGCCGTGCGCGAGATCGTCTCCCTCGGGGCGCAGGAGGCGATCATGACGACGCCCGACGGCTGCCTGGGCTGCGTTCTGGACGAGGGTGAGGCCGCGCTGTACCGGGTGCGGATCGAGCCGCGCGAGGCGGTCGCCGCCGTCGGGGCCGGCGATGCCTTCCTCGCCGGCTACGTCGCGGCGCGCTACGCCGACAGGCTGCCGGCCGAGTGCCTGCGCTACGGCGTGGCCTGCGGCGCCGAGTCCGTTCAGCGTCTCGGCGCAGGGCTCGTGGACCCGCACAAGGTCGACCGGCTCGTCGGCGAGGTCGACGTCGAGCGACTGCCGGCGCCGGCCGAGGTGAGCTGACCGCCCTGGTCGCTCAGGCGACGGGCGCGCGCTCCTGCACGCCCGGATCGCCGCCGAGCGCGACGCGCGCCCGCGCCGTCGTGAGGTGGTAGACGATCAGCAGCTGCACGAGCGCCAGCGACTCCGAGCGGTACACGCGGTTGCCGACGGTGAACTCGCCGAGCTTCTCCGAGCGCAGATGGCGGGCGAAGTGCATGCGATCCCAGATGACCTCCTCGATCGCCGCCGCGCGCTCGCGCGGCAGCGCGCCCGGGATGAAGAGGACGCTCTCGCCGTTGCGCTCGTCGAGCGTGATCCCGCCGTCGCTCTCGTCGACGAACGGCGCCAGGTCGGGGTGCGGCAGGCCGTCGCGCAGCGTCAGCCGCGCGTCGAGGATGAAGGGGTCCGCCTCGCTGGGCATGCGGCAGACGACGATGTCGGCGTGGCGGCGCTGCGGGCGGATGAAGGCCTCCGAGTCGGGCTCGCGGCGGTCGAGGTCGGCGAGCACCTCGTCGGTCGTATAGCCGCGCTTGGAGCAGTCGCGGTCGACCTTCCACTGGCGCCGCAGCGACTCGGGCGGGTCGAGGTAGACGCGCACGTCGTAGGCGCTGCGCATGTCCTCGGTGTGGTAGCCGAGCAGGCCCTCGATGACCATGAAGCGGTTCGGCGCGGTGTACACGAGCGGGCCGAACGTCCCGTCGCCGTGCTGGTAGACCGGCTTGAGGATGCCGCAGCCCGTCCGCAGGCACTGCAGGTGCTGGGCCATGATGTCGAGGTAGTTGCACTCCGGGTTCAGCGGGGTTATCCCGCGCTCGGCGCGCTGACGGCGGTCGTACTTGTGGTAGTCGTCGGTGCAGATCGCGTTGACGGCGTCCTCGCCCAGCAGCTGCACGAGCCCCTTGCTCAGCGTCGTCTTGCCGGACGCCGAGTCCCCCACGATTCCGAGCATGATCGGTCGGGCCATCGTGCGTGGGAATCCTACCCTTGCCGTCCAGCGCGGGTCGGCTCGCGCCGTCGCCCGCGGCGTGCGCTCAAGCGGCGCGGGGCATGGCGGCGGCGAGGGTGACGAAGATGCGCTCGCCACGAACCTCGACGGTGTGGGCGGCGACGCCGTCGCCCGTCGTCAGCGGCGCGCCGCTCGCGAGATCGAAGCGGCGATCGTGCAGCGGGCAGATGACGGCGCGGTCGCAGACGATCCCGTCGGCGAGCGGACCGCCGCGGTGCGGGCAGACGGCGTCCAGCGCGTACCATCCGCCGGCCGCGCGGAAGATCGCGACCCGGCGGCCTTCGAGCGTGATCGCGCGGCCTTCGCCGAGCGGGATGTCGTCGATGCCGCAGGCATCGAGGCTCGTCGCGGCGACCGTGCTCACAGCTCACCGCCGGCGGGCGGGCCGACGAGCGCCGGCTCGCGCGGCTCGAGGTCGTCGAACTGGCGCGGGTGGTAGGGCTCGTCGCGCTCGAGCCAGGGATCGCGCGTCGCGGCCTTCGCGATCCGCAGGCGCTCGCGCAGCGCCGCGCCGGTCTCCTCGCCGAGGATGATCTCGCGCACCTTCTCCAGCCCGATGCGGGGGATGAAGTCGTACGTGCGCTCCTTGTACTCGGCGTTCTCGCGGTAGAACTGCAGGAAGGTCGTCGCGAGCCGCAGCGCCTCGCCGCGCGTCTGCACGGTCGCCAGGATGTCCGCCTCGCGCACGTTGCCGCCGGCCGCGCCGCCCGCCCGCACCTGCCAGCCGCCCTCGACGGCGACGCAGCCGATGTCCTTCACCGTCGCCTCGGCGCAGTTGCGCGGGCAGCCCGAGACGCCCGACTTGACCTTGTGCGGGGTGTGCAGGCCCTCCCAGAGCTTCTCCATCTCGATCCCCAGCCCGACCGAGTCGCCCAGACCGAAGCGGCAGAAGTCCGTCCCGACACAGGTCTTCACGGTGCGCACAGCCTTGGCGTAGGCGTGGCCCGACGGCATCCCGAGGTCGCGCCAGATCGCGGGCAGGTCCTGCTTTCTGACCCCGAGCAGATCCAGCCGCTGGCCGCCGGTGACCTTGACCATCGGCACCTCGTACTTGTCGGCGACGTCCGCGATCCGGCGCAGCTCGTCGGGCGTCGTCACGCCGCCGTACATCCGCGGCACGACCGAGAACGTGCCGTCGTGCTGGATGTTCGCGTGCACGCGGTCGTTGATGAAGCGCGCGTCGCGCTCCTCGCGATGGCGGTTGGCGCAGACCTCGGAGACGAGGTACGCGAGCGCCGGCTTGCAGGTCCCGCAGTCACGGCCGGTCCCGCAGGCCGCCGCGACGTCGCTGACTGACTGCAGCCCGTCCTCGCGGATCTGCTGGGCGAGCTGCTCGCGCGTCTGCTTGCGACACGGGCACAGGTAGGCCGGCTCGTCGTTCAGTCCGCCGGTCGCCGCGGCGACGATCTCCTTCACGGCCGGGCGGCAGGAGCCGCAGCCGGTGCCGGCACGGGTCACGGCCATGACCTCGCGCGGCGTCGCGCAGCCGCGCACGGTCACGGCCTCGATCAGCGCCCCCTTGCAGACGCCGTTGCAGTCGCAGATCTGCGCCGTGTCGGGCAGGTCGGCGGGGCCTGCGAGCGACGCGTCGGCGAGCGCCTGCAGCGGGTCGTCGACGGGCTCGCCCGCGCGCACGGCGGCGACGAGTGCCTCGGAGCCGCGCGTGTCGCCCAGCAGGACGGTGCCGATCACGCGCCCGTCGCGGACGGAGAGCTTGCGGTACATGCCGGTCGCGGCGTCGCTGACGACGGCCTCGAGATCGCCGCCGAACTCCCCCGCGCAGACGAGGTCGATCCCGGCCACCTTGAGCTTGGCGCTCGGCACCGAGCCCAGGTAGAGGGCGCTCGCGTCGGCGCCGGCCGCGGCCTCGGTCGTCAGCGTGTGCGCGGCGACGCGCGCCTGGTCGTAGATCGGCGCGACGAGGCCGTAGACGATGCCGCGGTGCTGCGCGCACTCGCCGACCGCCAGCACGCCGGGCAGGCTGGTGCGCATCGCGTCGTCGACGATGATCCCGCGGTCGCAGACGAGCCCGATCGAGCGCGCGAGCTCGGCCTCGGGGCGGATTCCGATCGAGACGACGACGAGGTCGGCGGGCAGCTCGGAGCCGTCGGTGAATCGCAGCCCGTGCGCGCGATGGGGGCCGATGATCTGCTGGGTGTTGCGCTCGAACTCGACGTCGATGTCCAGTCCCGCGAGCGCGGGGGCCAGCAGCGACGAGGCGCCGGCGTCGAGCTGGCGCTCCATGAGGCGGTCGAGCAGATGCACGACGGTGACGGCGCAGCCCTGTGCCGCGATCCCGCGCGCCGCCTCCAGGCCGAGCAGCCCGCCGCCGATCACGGCGGCGCGCTCGATCCCGCTCGCGGCGGCGCAGCGGATCGCGTCGCAGTCGGCGGGGTCGCGGAAGGGGTGCACGCCGGCGAGCGCGATCCCGGGGATCGGCGGCATCAGCGGCTGCGAGCCGGTTGCGAGCACGAGCCGGTCGAAGCCGAGCTCGTCGCTGTCGTCGAGCCCGAGCACGCCGCGCTCGGTGTCGATCCAGGTGACCATCCGGCCGAGCAGCAGCGTGACGTCGTTGTCGGCGTACCACTCCGAGGGGCGCAGCCCGAGCGTCTGCGAGTCCTCGCCCGAGACGAGGATCTCCGACAGGCGGACGCGGTCGTACGGCGCGCTGTGCTCGCCGCAGACGAGCGTGACCGGCACGTTCGGGTCGCGCTCGCGCAGCGCTTCGCAGACGGCTTGCCCGGCGATGCCTCCGCCGACGATGACGATCCCCTGGTTCATGTCGGTCATCGTGCTCGAGCCGGGTTTCCTCGGCGTGCCCGGAGTGTTTCGACGCGATGAACGTGCTGGCGGCAAGACAAGCCGGGTAGACCGCCAACCATGACCCGCGCAGCGATCTTCGGCCTCGCGGCCGCGGCGGCGGCCATCTTGATCTTCGTGATGGCGGTCCTCGTCATCGACAGCTCCCGCAGCGACGTCATCGCCGACGGCGTGCGGATCGGCAGCGTCGACGTCGGCGGCATGCAGCGAGACGAGGCGCGCTCGCTCGTGCAGCGCGAGCTCGCCGACGAGGCCGACAGGAAGGTCAAGGCGACCTACAAGGACCGCGAGTTCGTCATGTCGCCCGACGACGCGAAGGCCAAGCTCGATGCCGAGGCGAGCGTCGAGGCGGCGCTCGAGCGCAGCCGCGGGGGCGACCCCTTCAGCCGCGTGTTCGGCGGCAACGACGCGAGCGGCACCGTCGCACCGCGGATCGCGTTCTCCGAGGCGGCCGTCGAGAGCTTCGTCGAGCGGGTCGCCAAGCGCGTCGACCGCAAGGCGCGCGACGCCGACATCGAATGGCATGACGGCAAGCTCGACCGCACGCGCGCCCGCGCCGGCCTCGAGGTCCAGCAGCAGAAGCTCGCCTCCTCGCTCAAAGAGGTGGTGGCGGACTCCTCCGCCAAGCCCACGGTGGAGGTCCCCGTGAAGGTGACGGAGCGTCCCGACCGCACGTACGAGGACCTCGCGAAGCGCTATCCGCGGGTCATCGCGATCGACCGCGACGCCAAGCTGCTGCGCCTGTACAAGAACCTGCAGCTCGAGCACAAGTACCGCATCGCCGTCGGCAAGGCGGGCCACGAGACCGAAGCCGGGCGCTACAAGATCGTGGAGATGACCAAGAACCCGGCCTGGCACGCGCCCAACAGCGAGTGGGCCGGCGAGCTGGCCGGCCAGACGATCCCGCCGGGCGACCCGCGCAATCCGCTCGAGGCGCGCTGGATGGGCTTCCACGACGGCCAGGGCATACACGGCACGAGCGACATCTCCTCGCTCGGCGAGACCGCCTCCCATGGCTGCATCCGGATGTCGGTGAAGGACGTCAAGGAGCTCTACGACGAGGTCGAGAAGGGCACGCCGGTCTTCGTGCAGTAGGGGACTCGCTCGTGACAACGGCGATCCTCTTCGGCCTCGCCGCGTCCAGCGCGCTGGTGATCGGCGCGGTCGCGGGCTCCTACTGGGACGCGCCGGACGCCATCACCGGCGTCCTGCTCGCGTTCGCCAGCGGCGCCCTCATCTCGGCGCTTGCCTTCGAGCTCTTCGAGGACGCCTACGAGCTCGGCGGGGCCGCGCGCTCGGGCATCGCGCTGCTCGCCGGCGCAGCCGCGTTCGTGCTGGCGGACACGCTGCTCGATCGCTACGTGACCGGCAAAGCGGGGCCCGAGCAGCGCGAGGTCACCGCGAGCGGCGCCCGCGGCGGCGTCGGCTGGGCGCTGCTCGCAGCCGTCACGCTCGACGGCGTGCCCGAGAACCTCGCGCTCGGCGTCTCGCTGCTCGACGGGGCCTCGCTCGCGCTGCTCGTCGCGATCTTCTTCTCCAACCTGCCCGAGTCGCTTGTCGGTTCCGTCGCGATGCGCCGCGAGGGGCGCCAGGTGAAGACCGTCGTGGGCACGTGGATGACGTGCGCGCTGCTGCTCGCGTTGGCGGTCGTCGCAGGCCGGGCGCTGGCGGAGCCGCTCACCGACGAGGTCCTTGCGGTCGCGCTCGGCTTCGCGGGCGGCGCGGTGCTCGCGTCGCTCGCCGACACGCTGATGCCCGAGGCCTTCGAGCACGGCCGCCCGTGGAACGCGTTCGCCACGGCCGCGGGCTTCTTTCTGTCGTTCATCCTCGCCGGCTGACGCCGCGGTCGGCGGCGGGACGATCCCGCACCGGGTAGGACGGCTGGCATGCCCGAACAGGACGCAATCGTGCGCGTCGCGCGGGAGAAGATGGGCGTCATGAGCCGGATGGCGACCGGCGAGTTCACGATGCTTGCCCGCCTGCTGGGTCCCGACGAGCCGATCCTGGCGATGGCCGTCGGCAAGGCCGAGGGCTGGTGGTTCGCGGGCCGGCTCGTCGTCGCCACGCCGCAGCGAGTACTGGTCGTGGGCAAGGCGATGATCACCCGCCGCGAGCGGGTCCGCGAGATCCCGCTGAGCCGCATCCGAAGCGCGCGAGCGACGCCGCCAGGGTCGCTCGAGCTCGAGCTCGACGACGAAGTGCTGCGGTTCTCGTACATGGTCCCGCCGCCGCAGCTGTCGGCGCTGGCCGCCGCGGCACGCGGCGGCGCGGGGTCAGAGCGGTTCTCAGAGCTCGATGCGCTCGCGCGCCGCAAGCTCGGCCGCTTCATGGGCTTCGCGGTCGAGCCGTCGCTCGTGGCGCTGGCCGAGGAGCTCGAGCCCGACGAGGCGGTGGTCGACCTGGCGTTCTCGACCGGCAAGCCAGGCGGGATCATCGCCGTCTGCGATCGACGACTCCTGGCGGTTCCCGACAAGGGCGTCCGGAGTGGCACGGCCCCGACGTCTGTCGCGTACGACGAGATCGTCGAGGTTCGCTGCGACGGGGACGACCTGTTCGTGCGCACGACGCATGGCGAGCATCGCTTCGAGGATCTCGCGCCGCGCGATCGTGCGAGCGTCATCGCGCGGCGCGTCGGCGCGCAGGTTCCTCGCGCGGAGAGCCCGCCGCCGACGGAGACGGGACCCGCTGAAAGAAGCCTCGACGCAGATGCGCCCCGCTGAAGCAGCCCTTACGCGCCTGTGGCGGCGTCCTTTAGGCCCAGCAGCGTCCGCACGTCTGCGGTGCAGCCGCCGCAGCCGGTCGTCGCGCGCGTGCGCAGGCCGACCTGCGCGACCGTGCTGAGTCCATCGCGGCGGATCGCCGCCTGCACCTCGCCGACGCTGACGGCGTTGCACGAGCACAGCGTCGCGGCGGGATCGGCGCCCAGTGCCTCGGCGCTCGGCTCCCCCGCGCCGCCCGCTCCGAGCAGGTCCGATGGGACGGGCGCGCCCGTGCGCAGCAGGTCCGACAGCTGCCGCGCCGCGGCCACGTCGCCGACGAGCGCGGCGCCGGTCAGCCGCTCGCCGTCGAGCACCAGCCGGCGATAGATCCCGCTGCGGCTGTCGCTCAGGACGAGCTCGTCGTGTCCGTCCGGCGCGGCCGCGGCCGACGCCCCGCCCGCGTAGACGTCGACGCCGGAGACCTTCAGCGTCGTGGCCTGGACGGCGCCGTGGAAGGCCGCCGGGTCGCCCGCCACGCCGGCCCCTGCGACGCGCGCCTGCTCGGCGAGCGGCGCCCACAGCCCGTAGACGATGCCGCGGTGCTCGGCGCACTCGCCGACGGCCCAGACCGCCGGCGCCCCCGCGCGCAGCGCGTCGTCGACGACGATCGCGCGCGCCACGGGCAGGCCGGCCGCACGCGCGAGCGTGATCTCGGGCCGCACGCCGGCAGCGACGACGACGCGCGTCGCCGGCAGCTCGTCGCCGTCGTCGAGCACGACGCGGTCGCGCTCGATCCGCACCGCGCTGCGCGCGAGCCGGCAGGCGATCCCC
>JAHWJE010000130.1 GCA_019348575.1 Actinomycetota bacterium
GACGAGCTGCTCGCCGCCAACGAGCAGGTCAGCTGGCACCCGGAGCACATCAAGCACGGGCGCTTCGGCAACTGGCTGGAGAACAACATCGACTGGGCGCTCTCGCGCGAGCGCTACTGGGGCACCCCGCTGCCCGTCTGGCGCTGCGAGCAGGGTCACGTCGCGGTGATCGGCTCGCTCGGCGAGCTCGAGCAGCGCTCCGGCGTGCGCCTGGAGGACCCGCACCGCCCGTTCGTCGACGACGTGACGTTCGCCTGCGCGGAGTGCGGCGAGACCGCGCAGCGCGTGCCGGAGGTGATCGACGTCTGGTTCGACTCGGGCGCGATGCCGTTCGCCCAGCGTCACGAGCCGTTCGCCGGCGAGCACGACGTGGAGCAGCTCTACCCGGCGGACTTCATCTGCGAGGCGCTCGATCAGACGCGCGGCTGGTTCTACTCGCTGCTCGCCGTCTCGACGCTGCTGCGCGGACCGCACGCGCCCTACCGGCACGTCGTCTGCCTGGGCCTGATCCTCGACGACCAGGCCCAGAAGATGTCGAAGTCCAAGGGCAACGTCATCGCGCCCGACCAGATCATCGAGCGCTTCGGCGCCGACGCGCTGCGCTGGTACTTCTTCACGTCCAAGCAGCCGTGGGACGGCTATCTCTTCTCGCCCGAGGCCGTCGGCGAGGGCGTGCGCCTGTTCCTGCGCCAGCTCTGGAACACGTATCGCGTCGCGACGATGTACGAGGTGACGGGCGCCGGAGCCGAGACCGACCTCGATCGCTGGATCCGCTCGCGGCTGAGCGCGACGATCGCGATCGTCACCGAGCGCCTCGACGCCTACGAGCCGGCGGACGCGGCGCGGCCGATCGCCGAATTCGTGGAGCAACTGTCCAACTGGTACGTGCGACGCTCGCGGCGGCGCTTCTGGAAGTCGGACGACTCGGCCGACACGCAGGCGGCGCTGCACACGCTCTACGAGTGCCTGACCACGGTGGCGCGGCTGCTGGCGCCGTTCACGCCGTTTCTCGCCGACGAGATCTACGACAACCTCGACGGCGCGCAGCCGAGCGTGCACCTGACCGACTGGCCCGAGCCGCAGGCCCGGGACGAGGCGCTGGAGAAGGCGATGGCGATCGCGCGTGAGACCGTCCGCCTCGGGCTCGCCGCGCGCGGCGCCGCGAAGGTCAAGGTCCGTCAGCCGCTGCGCGAGGCGGTCGTCGTGGCCGACGGGCGCGAGCGCGCGGCGATCGAGCGCCTCGGCGACGTCGTGCGCGAGGAGCTCAACGTCAAGGCGCTGCGCTTCGTCTCACAGGCCGACGAGCTCGGCTCGTACACGCTGAAGCCGAACTACCGCACGCTGGGCCCGCGCTTCGGCAAGGCGATGCCGCAGGTCGCCGCGGCGGTCGCGGGGCTCGATGCCCGCCACGTCGCCGAGGCGCTGCGCGAGGGCCGGCCGGTCGGCATCTTCGTGGACGGCCACGACCACACGCTCGACCCGGACGACCTGCAGCTCGCGATGGCGCCGCTGGACGGCTACCAGCTGGAGCGAGAGGGCTCGCACGCGGTCGCGCTGGAGCTCTCCGTCGACGAGGACCTGCGCCGCGAGGGTCTCGCGCGCGAGATCGTGCACGCGGTCCAGCTCGCGCGCCGCGAGGCCGGTCTGGAGATCTCCGACCGGATCGTCCTGACGCTCGACGGCGACGAGCTGCTGCTCGACGCAGCGCGCATGCACGAGAGCTACCTCAGCGACGAGGTGCTCGCGGTCGCGGTGCACTACAGCGCCAACGGCGCCGACGGCCAGGTGGCGAACATCGAGGGCCGCCAGCTGCGGATCTCCGTCGCCGCCGCCTGAGGCCGGTCTCAGGCGGCCGGCTCGAGCTCCAGCTGCTGCTCGAGCTGGCTCTTGCTGCGGGTCGGCCGCAGGCGCTTGGTCTCCGCGCCGTTCTGGAAGAGGATCAGCGACGGGATCGACAGGATCTGGTACTGGGCGGCCGTGATCTGGTTCTCGTCGACGTTGAGCTTGACGATGCGCACGTCGTCGCGGTCTTCGGCGATCTCCTCGAGCAGCGGGGCGATCGCGCGGCAGGGAGCGCACCACGGGGCCCAGAAGTCGACGAGGATCGGGCGCTCGGACTCGAGGACCTCGGCCTGGAAGCTGTCGTCTGTCACTTCGGTGATCGATCCGGCCATGGGACTCTCCTTGGGTAACGTCGCCGGTGGTCCTCGCGTGCGGACCGGACGGCGAGACCATCTGTTCCGACCCACTATACAAAGTGAAGTGAGTCCGCGATTTCCCGTCAGGACTACCCGGCGAGCGAGCGCAGCAGGCCCGGCGTGACGTAGACCTCGACGAAGGCCGCCGCGACGAGCACGGGAAGGGCGAGCATCACGGTGACGAGCGTGGCCGCCAGCAGCTCGTGCCAGTCCTTCTGACGGCTGGCGATCATCCAGGCGGCCAGCGGCAGGAAGAGCGCCACGAGCTCGGGCAGCGCGTGTGGGAGCAGGCCGACGAGCAGCAGGCCGGGGGAGATCTCCAGCTGCCAGGCCAGCGACGAGGCGCCCTGGCCGAGGACATATGCCTGCGTGACCAGCGAGAAGGTCGTCGCCCCGACGACGAAGGCGATCGCCAGCGCCCCCGCCCGGTCATGGATCCAGCGCAACGCGCCGCGGTAGCGCTCGGCCTCCTGAGGCAGCGAGCTGCCCGCGATGAAGCCCGCGATGCAGGCGAACGCGTGCAGCGCGAGCACGAGCGAGTTGCGCATGAGCACGTGCAGGACCTGGCCGAGGTCGGGCCGATCCAGCGTGCCGAGGAACAACAGCGAGCTGTCGGGCTCGGAGACCCGCGCCACGAGCCAGACGGAGCCCAGCAGGAGCAGGGCGATCGCCAGCGCGCCGCCGATCCAGCGCCCCACGATCGGGCCCGGGCGCGCGTTCCACGCAAGCAGCGTGGCGCGCGTGTCCGCCAGCCCGCGGACGAGCACGAGATCCGATGCCTGCACGCGGCGCGCATCGGCGCGGGCGCCGCCGAAGCTCGCTCAGCCGCGGCGGCGCTGGCCGGATATGCGAGCCAGCCGCAGCTGCGGGACGAGCAGCGCGGCCTCGCCGGCGATCCGCCACGACATCTTCGAGCGCCCGAGCCGCCGGTCGCGAAAGACGATCGGCAGCTCGACGACGCGAAAGCCCGCATGCACCGCGCGGTGCGTGAGCTCGACCTGGAAGGCGTAGCCGCGCGAGCGCACGGTCGGCAGGTCGATCGCCTCGAGCACCTCGCGGCGAAAGCACTTGAAGCCGCCGGTGAGGTCGCGCACGTCGATGCCCAGCACGATGCGCGCGTACCACGAGCCGCCGCGGCTGACGAACCGCCGCAGCGGTCCCCAATCGGCGACCTCGCCGCCGGCGACGTAGCGCGAGCCGAGCACGAGGTCGGCGTCGCGCGCGGCGGCGAGCAGCCGTGCGATGTCGGCCGGGTCGTGCGAGAAGTCGGCGTCCATCTCCAGCACGAGCTGCGCGCCGTGCGCGAGGGCGTGCGCGAAGCCGGCGAGGTAGGCGGGTCCGAGCCCCTCGCGCGTCGTGCGGTGCAGGACCTCGACGTCGTCGTGCTCGGCCGCGATCGCGTCGGCGATGTCGCCCGTCCCGTCGGGCGATCCGTCGTCGACGACGAGGATCCGGTGCGCCCCCGGCGCGGCCTGCTCGAGCACCGCGCGCGCCGCCCCGACGATCGCCGCGATGTTGTCGGCCTCGTCGAAGGTGGGCATGATGAGCCAGACGGCCGCGGGCATCTGCGCGACTACCCTACGTGCCCGATGCCGTCGGACCCCTCGAACCTGCAGATCGCGGCCGCGTTCGACGAGCTCGCCGACCTCTACGAGCTCGACGAGGCGATCGTCCACCGCGTCGTCGCCTACCGCAACGCCGCGCGCGCGATCGCCGACTCGGGCCGGTCGGTGGCCGAGCTTGCGCGCGCGGGGCGCGCGACCGAGCTGCCGGGCATCGGCAAGACGCTCGAGGAGAAGCTCGTCGCGCTGCTCGAGACCGGCGACATCCCTGCG
This sequence comes from Actinomycetota bacterium, assembly GCA_019348575.1. The sequence goes on from JAHWJE010000130.1 coordinate 4,034, forward strand.
GCCGTGAAGCTGCGCGCGCGCTACCCGCCCGGCCTGCTGGAGATGACGCGCCTGCCGGGCCTCGGCCCGAAGCGCGCGCGGCGGCTGTTCGACGAGCTGGGCATCGATTCGCTGGACGCGCTGCGCGCCGCCGCCGAGGCCGAGCAGCTGCGCGGGATCAAGGGCTTCGGGCCGAAGTTCGAGGCCTCCGTGCTGGCGTCGATCGGCGCAGGTGTCGGCGAGCGGCCCGCCCAGCGGGTGCTGCTGCACCGCGCGCTGGGCGTCGGGGAGCAGATCGTCGCCGCGCTGCGCGAGCATCCCGCCGCCGAGCGCGTCGAGCTCGCCGGATCGGCGCGCCGCCAGGTCGATGCGGTCAGGGACCTGGACATCATCGCGACGGCGAGCGATCCCGGTGCGCTCTCGCGCGCGCTCGGCGAGCTCGATCTCGTCGAGGCCGCGTCGGCGCCCAACGAGAACGCCGCGCGCGGGCGCACCCACACGGGCCTGCCGATCGACCTGCGCGTCGTCGAGCCGGAGAACTTCGGCAACCTGCTGCAGCACTTCACCGGCTCGCAGGCGCACAACATGGCGCTGCGCGAGGCGGCCGTGCGGCGCGGGCTGCACGTCAGCGAGTACGGGATCCTCGACGACGAGACCGGCGAGACGCTGCGCTGCTCGAGCGAGGAGGCGGTGTACGAGCGCCTCGGTCTGGCCTACCCCGAGCCCGAGCTGCGCGAGAACCGCGGCGAGCTCTCGCCCGGGTTCGTCGCGCCGCGTCTCGTCACCGTCGAGGACCTGCGCGGCGACCTGCACATGCACACGACGGCCTCGGATGGCCGCGACAGCATCGAGCAGATGGCGCGCGCGGCGATCGAGCGCGGCTATGAGTACATCGCGATCACCGACCACTCGGCGACGCACGGCTTCGGCAACCACGTCTCCCCCGACGAGCTCGAGCGCCAGATCGAGCGCGTCGCCGAGGTCAACGAGCGGCTCGCGGAGATCACGGTGCTGGCCGGCACGGAGACGAGCATCCTGCCCGACGGCTCGCCGGACTACGACGACGAGCTGCTGGCCCGGCTGGACTGGGTGATCGGCTCGGTGCACACGTCGTTCGGGATGACCTCGGCGGAGATGACCAGGCGCATGGTGGCGGCGATCGAGCACCCGTGGATCGACGCGATCGGCCACCCGACCGGGCGCAAGATCCAGTCGCGCCGGCCCTACGCCGTCGACATCGACGAGATCATCGCCGCCGCCGCGCGGACCGGCACGATGCTCGAGATCAACTCGGCCCCCGACCGCCGCGACCTCGACGAGGTCCACGCGCGCGCGGCCGCCGAGCACGGGATCCTGCTGCTGATCGACTCCGACGCGCACGGGGCCGACCGGATGGAGCACGTGCGCTGGGGCGTGGCGACGGCGCGGCGCGCATGGGTGACGCCCGAGCACGTCGCCAACACGCGCCCGTGGCCGCAGTTCGCGGCGCTGCGCAAGCGGGCGCGGCGCTGAGCGCATCGCGGCGCGCGCCGGCCCGGGTGGGGCAGCAGGACGCCGTCGGCTCGACGTCGTCGCGGGGCGGTCAACGGCGACTCGAGCTGTCGCGCGATTGGCGCCGCGCCGCATCGCTGGCGCCGCCGCTCAGCAGCGCGAGCACGATGATCGCGCCGCCCACCGCTGCCTGATTCCAG
>JAHWJE010000131.1 GCA_019348575.1 Actinomycetota bacterium
TCCGGTGGTTGCGGCCGCTGCCTCGTCTTGACTGCGCGCTCAGCCGTGCCCGCGCGAGGGCCACCGCAGACCGTCCTCGTCATGCGACTGACGCACCGTCGCATGTCCGTGGCGCGAGCGAGCCATCACGTCGAACAGCACGGGGAACGCGGTCGAGTGAAACACCTGATCGACCGCGCCCGCAGCCCAGATGGACCGCGGGCGCGCGAGGTCAGCGCTCGGTGGTGGGCCTGCCGCGTTCAGCGCTGGCGATGGATCTCGCCGCAGGCGACGGGCAGCTCGGCCTCGAGCGGAGCGCCCAGCGCGGTGATCGGGCCCGGGTCGTAGCTCCCGTCGCCGTCGATGTCGTGGCCATGGACGACGATGTGCTTCTCGCCGAGGTGCTCGGCGACGTCGGCGGGCACCTGGATGTCGCGGTGGTAGGTGAGCTTGCCGTTGTCCTTCGCCACGGGCATCCGGTCCAGCGCCAGCCCGCTCGCGGGGCTGGTGTCCCCGCTCGTCGTGAACGACACGACGATCCCGCCGTAGTCGGCGAGGCCGTCGACGGTCTCGATCAGCGAGTCAGACACCCCGCCGACGCGCCGCTCGGGCCCCGGGCACGTGCTCAGCTCGGGATGGTTCTTGCCGTGGATGTGGACCGCGTGGGGCAGGTTCGGGCTGAGGCCGCGTCCCTTGAGCAGGACGCTGACGGTGTCGCCGCGAAGCGCGAGCATCGCCCGCCCGGTCGCGTTTGAGCCGCCGTCCGCCGAGGGATCGTGCGGCACGGAGCTGAGCGCCGCGCGGTAGCGCTCGGGGCCGGCCGGCTCGCCGCCCTTGCTCCCGGTGGCACTGGCCGCCGCGATGAAGAGACCCGTCGCCGCGACGACGACAACAGACATGATCCGTAGTGGTTTCAAGCTTGCCCTCCTTGGGCTTGGAGTACGACACTCCTGCGGTCGCCGGCCCGAACGGGATCATTCGTCGTCGGCGCGACGGCGCATCTGCGCGTCCTCGTCGTGGCGGTCGCTGCGCTGCATACGATGAGGTGATGTCCGTGAGGCGTCGGTCACGAGCGGCTGCCGGCCTGCTGTCGGTGCTCGTCGCGAGCGTGCTGCTCGGCTGCGGCGATGAAGCGCGGGATGCGTCAGGGGTCGAGGATCCAGGGCCGAGCTCCACGCCGTGCACGGCCGGCGCCGGCTGCGCGAGGCGCTGGCTGCTCACGCCGGGATCTAGGCGCGCTCGAGAAGCCGGGCAGCGCCGCGCTCGGCGCGTCGGGGGGCGCTTTCAGGACACGATGGGCTTCACCGTCGTCGGCCCGAATCACTTCCTGGGTTCCGGGCATCCCGATCTGCGTGACAAGCTGCCGCCGTTTCTGGGGCTGATCGAGTCGACGGACGGCGGGCGCTCGTGGCGGGCGCTGTCGTTGCAGGGCAAGGTCGACTTTCACGTCCTGGAAGCCAGCGGCCGGCGGATCTACGGCTACGGCTCAGACTTCGAGTCGCGCGAACCGCGCTTTCTCAGAAGCGACGACCGCGGCCGCACCTGGCGCCGGCTCGACGCGCCCGAGCCGCTGATCGCGCTCGCGATCTCGCCGGCGGACGCGCGCACGCTGATCGCCTCCGGCGAGCGGCGCGTGTTCTCCTCGCGCGACGGCGGTCGTTCCTGGTCGCCGATCGAGGCGCCCGCGGCGGGACTGCTCGCCTGGAACACGGGCGGTGTGTTTCTCGCCGCCGCCGACGGCCGCGTGTGGCGCAGCGCCGACGGCGGCGCCTCGTGGCGCATGACCGCCGCGGTCGGCGGGCAGCCCGCCGCCTTTGACTCCGGTCGCGGGGACGAGCTGCTCGTCGCGCTGCACGACGGCACGATCAAGCGCTCCACCGACCGCGGACGCAGCTGGACGGTTCGCTCCCAGCCGTGACCGTTGGCGTGATCGCCGAGCGCCGGCCGTTCTAGGCGACGAGCACGGGCGTCCCGAGCCGCACGCGCTCGAAGAGGTCTGTCACCTCCGCCGGACTCATCCGGATGCATCCGTGGGAGGCGGCGCTGCCGAGCGATCCTGCGCTGCTGGTGCCGTGGAAGCCGACCGACCCGTTGAAGCCGATCCAGCGCGCCACGAGCGGGTTGCGCGGGTCTCCGCCCGGGATCGTCTGCCCGGCAAGGGAGCCGGCCCACTCTGAGCGTGGCACGCTCCAGGCGGGGTTCTTCTGCATGGTCTGCACGACGAACTGCCCCGTGGGGGTCGGGTACTCGGGCGAGCCGACGGCGACGGTGTAGGTCCTGACGAGCTCGCCGCGGCGAAAGACGCGCGCGCGGCGCTCGCCGCGCGAGACGGTGACGGCGACCGGGTTCGCGTCGAAGACCTTCTTCTCGGTGATCTTCGGCGCGACCGGGACGGTCCGCGCCCGCACCGTGCGCTGGTCGCTCGGGCTCGTCAACCGGCGCGCCAGGCGGGCGACGAGCGCATCGCGCGCGGCCAGCCGACGGCCGGGGCGCGACGGCTCGATGCTGACGCTCGTAAGCGTCAGCTTCAGCGACGCGTCGACCGGCTTGCGCGACTGCTCGCGCTCGATCCGCCCCACGAACTTCGAGATCGCGGCCCGGTCGACCGAGACCGGCACCGGAACGTCGACGACGACCTTCGCCCCGGTGAGCGCGCGCCAGCCACGGGCGACGAAGGATCCCTCGCGGCCGGCCGCGTAGGCGCGCTGGACGGCGCCACGCGGGTCGACCCGCACACCGGCCTCGGTCGCCGAAAGCGTGTAGCGGCGCTCGCCGAGCAGCACGTGGGCCGGTCGCGCGATCGGCGCCGCCACGCGGCGGCGCGCGCGCTCGAGCGCCTGCTGGCGCGTCAGCCCCCCGACGTCCACCCCCGCGACGCGTGCCCCGGCGGGCAGCCGCTCGGCACTGCTACCCGCGGCCGAGGCAAGTGCTCCGACGCCGCCGGCGACGACGATCGCAAGCGCGACTGCGGTGATGAGAGCGATGCGCGGCACGAAGGGCTTCCGGTGAGTGCGATCGGCCCCGGCGACACAACACCGTTGCCCTTGACGAGCGTAGGTTAGCGGCGCGACGCCGCCACCGCGCGGACTGACAGCGCCGTCCCGGTTTTAAGTTCGCCTGCGGACCGTAACCGGGGCGGGCGGGGGCCGGGGCTCCAAGAGCAAGTGACGAGCTTGTCGTTGCATTCTCGGCCGCTGCGCGAGTGATCGCGTAGCGTGCGGGGATGAGCGAAGCGGGGGCGACGCGAGTGCACGCCGAGGTCGCGGACGCGCTCTCGGCAGGGCGGCCGGTGGTTGCGCTCGAGAGCGCGATCATCGCCCACGGGCTGCCCCGGCCCGACAGGCTGACCGTCGCGCGCGAGCTCGAGGCCGAGATCCGTTCGGGCGGCGCCGTACCCGCCACGATCGCCGTGATCGACGGAGTGCCGCACGTCGGGCTGGACGATGCCGCGCTCGAGCAGATCGCGACGCGCGACGATGTTCACAAGGCGAGCGTCCGTGACCTTGCCGTCGTCTGCGCGCGTGGCGCGACGGGCGCAACCACGGTGGCCGCGACCGCGCACCTCGCGGCGTTGGCCGGGATCGGCGTGTTCGCGACGGGCGGGCTTGGCGGGGTGCACCGCGGCGCGCGCGAGACGTGGGACGAGTCCGCCGATCTCGCCTGGCTGGCGCGGACGCAGGTCGTCGTCGTGTGCGCGGGCGTGAAGTCGATCCTCGACGTCGGCGCCACGCTCGAGCGCCTCGAGACCGCGAGCGTGACGCTCCTCGGCTACCGGTCGGACCGCTTCGCCGGCTTTTACCTGTCTGACTCGGGCTTTCCGGTGCCATGGCGCGTCGAGTCGCCGCAGGAGGTGGCGCGGGTCATACGGGCACGCTCGCTGATCGGCCACGGCGGAGCGATCGTCGTCGCCAACCCGCTGCCCGGCGAGCAGCAGCTCGACGTCGAGCAGCACGATCGAGCGCTCGGACGGGCGCTCGATGCTGCCGAGGCCGCGAACGTGACCGGCAAGGAGATCACGCCGTTCCTGCTGGAATTCCTTCATCGAGAGACGGGCGGCATGAGCCTGCAGGTCAACGTGCGACTCGTACGCCGAAACGCCCACCTGGCGGCGCAGATCGCCGTCGCGGTCGCGTAAGCGCCGTCACCGGCGGCGTCGCCGTGGCGTTCGCTGCTGCTCGGGGCAGCGCGCCGGAGATTACTCACACATATGTGAACTCGCTGGCCGGCGTATCACGCCTTCCGCCCCGATCCGATCTTCACGACCGCGGGCAACTCGAGCCCGTCGTCGGTGCGGTAGGGCTCGACCCGCCGCTCGAAGGCGCTGCGGATGCGCCGCTGGATCTCCGGTCGCTGACGGCCGATCTCGGCCGAGGCGCGGACGCTGGAGCGCAGCAACCCGTCCCACAACTGATCGGCACCGCGAACATGCTGCGTGAGCGCGATCGTCTGCACGGCCACCGCGTCGTAGCCGGCAGCCCGCAGCGCCCGCGCGAACTCCGATTCGTCGGCGAACCGGTAGGGATCCGGTCCGCCCGCCAGATCGGGCGGCCGCTCGACGCCCACCTCTTCGATCGCTTCCGAGATGACCCCGGTGACGCGCATGCGCTCCGGGCGATCCCAGACCGCGAACGCCGCCACGCCGGCGGGGGCAAGGACGCGGGCGAACTCCGCCAGCGCACGCTCGGGCCGCGGCAGGTGGTTGAGGACGAACCCGCCGACGACCGCGTCGAAGCACCGATCCTCGAACGGCAGCCGCTGGTCGGCGTCCGCTTCGATCAGCTCGAGGCCCGGGTAGCGCCGCCGTGCCACGGCGAGCATCTCGGGGGCGATGTCGATCCCGGTGCAGCGCGCGCCGCGCGCCAGCGCGCGCCCCGCGATGTGGCCGGGGCCGGTGGCGACGTCGAGCACCCGCATGCCGGGACCGACGAGCGCGCAGTCGAGCAGACGCTCGGCGACACGCGCGGTGACCTGGCCGGTGAGGTCGTCGTAGGTCTCGGCTCGTGCTCCCCACCCGCTCGCCTCGAGCGCCTTGAATGCCTCGGGATCGCCGCTCATCCAACTCCTCGCCGAGGCTTCCCGCAGTAGACCCCTGGGCGATCGATGCTCATGCGCGCGTTCGCGAACGCCCCGCCGCGAGCGGACGCGCTCCGTCTACGCAGGGCATGCTCCGTGGTCGTCCACTCGCTCGCGGTCATCTCCGGCATGATCGTGGTTGCGCCGCGATGAGTCCTACTGCTCGTCGCGCGGCCACGGGTGAGCCCGGATCCGGTGGTCGTGCAGCAGGAAGATCGTCAGTGGGAGAGTTGGCCTGAAGAGCAAGTTGCCCGGCGTGATGTAGTGCTCCGGCGATGCTCCTGTTTCTTCGGGCGACAACGCCCGGACCCGCCGCCCTGCCGCCGCGCGCTCGACGTAGCGCGTGGCGATCGAGCAAGCGCGCAGCGATGGCGGTGGTTGCGATCGCGTTGATCGCAACGACCGGCTGCGGCGCGGACGACCCGCCGCCGGCGACCGCGACTTCTGAGTCCGACCCGACACCGGGGGAGCCCGTCAGAACCGTTCCGTCAGGACCAACCGTGCCTATGACGGTCCCTTCGGCATCGATGATCTCTCCGGTTTCTGGGTCGACCTGCGCACCTGGTGGAAGACCGCCGGCCAGATGTTGCACCGGCTTCGGCTCGTCGACCACACCTGGTTTCTGTCCACAGGCGCTCAGGGTGAGGGCGA
>JAHWJE010000132.1 GCA_019348575.1 Actinomycetota bacterium
CCGATGCCTTGCCACGCGAGGCTGAACCGCGCCAGCACCTCGGGAGGAACGGGTTCGACGTCCTTGCGGAACGCGGCCAGCGAGCGGCGGCGCAACCTCCTCAGGATCTCGACGTCGACCCACTCGGCCCCGCTGCCTCCGGGACGGAACTCGCCCTCGACCACGCGCCCCGCTCGATGCAGCCGCTGCAGCACTCCCTCGACGACCGCGACGCCGAGCCCGAGCCGCGCCGCTGCCGCCGCACCGACGAACGGTCCATGCGTCCGCGCGTAGCGCGCCACGAGATCGCCCAGTGGGTCGTCGACCGGCTCCAAGAAGGCCTGAGGGATCCCCATCGGCAGAGCGACACCCAGCGCGTCGCGGAAACGCGCGGCGAGAACTGGCGTGCGAGCGATTCGGAAATCGATTCGTTCCTCAAGACGTTCGGCAATCCGAATGGTGGATAACCAAACACTGCACTGGACCGGGGCCACAACGGTCCTTGTAACTCGCACGCTGGTCGTCGGCCCCGGCCAGTGAATGTCGGTCCGTTATTCATCGCTTCGTAGCCGTAAAGCGTGTGCCTTAGCATCCCTTTGGCCGGTGCGACTCGCGACGCTGTGCCGAGGCCACCCTACGATCACCGCGATGTCCGACGCCGCTTCCCCTCACACCAACCGACTCGCGCAGGAGACCAGCCCCTACCTCCTCCAGCACCAGCACAACCCCGTCGACTGGAAGCCGTGGGGCGAGGAGGCGCTCGCCGAGGCGCGCGAGCGCGACTGCCCGCTGCTCGTCTCGATCGGCTACTCGGCCTGTCACTGGTGTCACGTGATGGAGCGCGAGTGCTTCGAGGACGAGGAGATCGCCAGGCAGATGAACGAGCACTTCGTCTGCGTGAAGGTCGATCGCGAGGAGCGGCCCGACGTCGATGCGCTCTACATGGAGGCCGTGCAGCTCATGACCGGCTCCGGCGGGTGGCCGCTGAACGTCTTCATCACCCCCGAGCAGGTCCCGTTCTACGCCGGCACGTACTACCCGCCGCAGCCGCGGCGGGGAATGCCGAGCTGGCCGATGGTGCTGGAGGCGGTCGCGAAGGCGTGGGACACCCAGCGCGAGCAGATCCGCGCGCAGAACGCGCAGATGGCGTCACGGCTGGCGGGCGCAGCGCAGCTCAGGGCGTCCGAGGGGCCGTTGAGCGCCCAGATCCTCGATGACGCGGTCGCCCAGCTGCGCGAGCACTACGACGCGACGAGTGGCGGCTGGGGCGGCGCACCGAAGTTCCCCGCCGCCTCGACGATCGAGTTCCTGCTGCGCCGCGGCGAGCAGAGGATGACGATCCACACGCTGCGCGCGATGGCGTCGGGCGGCATCCACGACCAGATCGGCGGCGGCTTCGCGCGCTACTCCGTCGACCGCGACTGGACCGTGCCGCACTTCGAGAAGATGCTCTACGACAACGCGCTCCTGGCCCGGGCGTACCTGCACGGCTGGCAGATGAGCGGCGATCCGATCCTGCGCCGCACGGCGGAGGAGACGCTCGACTGGGCGCTGCGCGAGATGACGGGCCCCGAGGGCGCCTTCTACAGCGCGCTCGATGCCGACTCCGAGGGCGTCGAGGGCAAGTTCTACGTCTGGAGCCTGGCGGAGCTGCGCGAGGTGCTCGGCGACGACGCCGACGAGGCGATCGCCTGGCTCGGCGCGACCGAGCGCGGCAACTTCGAGGGCGCGAACATCCTCGAGTCGCGCGGGCCCGAGCCCGCGCCGGACAAGCGCGAGCAGATCCGCGCGGCGCTGATGGCCAGGCGCGCCGAGCGCATCCGGCCGGGTCTCGACGACAAGCGCCTGACGGCGTGGAACGCGCTGATGATCAGCGCGCTGGCGGAGGCCGGCGCGGTGCTCGAGCGCGACGACTACCTCGCTGCGGCCCGGCGTGCCGCGGCGTTCGTGCTCGACGAGATGCGCGCCGAGGACGGCCGCCTGCTGCGCACCTACAACGCCGGCGAGGCGAAGCTCAACGCCTACCTCGAGGACCACGCGTTCCTGCTCGAGGCGCTGCTGACGCTCTACGAGGCGACCTTCGAGGCGCGCTGGTTTCATGCCGCGCGCGAGCTCGCCGACACGATCATCGAGCGCTTCGGCGACCCCGACGGGGGCGGTTTCTGGCAGACCTCGATCGACCACGAGCAGCTCGTCGCGCGGCGCAAGGAGATCGACGACTCGCCGATCCCGTCGGGTCAGTCCAGCACGGCGTTCGGCCTGCTGCGGCTCGCCGCCCTGACCGGCGAGGCCCGCTACGAGCAGGCCGCGCTGGGCGTCCTGCAGCTCTTCGGCGACCTGCTGCGCCGCTCGCCGCTGGCCTTCGGGCACCTGCTGCAGGCGCTGGACTTCCACCTTGCGCCGACGCAGGAGGTCGCGCTCGTCGGCAGCGACGTGACCGCGCTCGCGCGCGTCGTGCGGTCGGAGTTTCGCCCGCACCTCGTGCTCGCCGGCGGCGACGGAGCCGACGGCGCGGGCGTGCCGCTGCTCGAGGGTCGCACGCCGCTGGACGGCCGTGCCGCGGCCTACGTCTGCGAGCAGTTCACCTGCAAGCGGCCTGTCAGCGAGCCCGACGAGCTCGCGCGCCTGCTGGCGACGACCTGATCCCCCGCTCGTTGCGCAGCCGCCGGCAACGCGAAGCCCTCGCTCGCCGGGCGTGCTGGTAGTAGTCAGCCGATGTCCTCCCTGCTGACGATCGCGTCCGGGCGTAGCGCGAAGTGGGTCGTGGCGGGCGTCTGGCTGGCGGCGATCGCCGTCACGTTCGCCTTCAACCTGCCTGGCAGGTTCGCCGAGGCCGAGAACAACGAGTCGACCTCCTTCCTGCCCGGAGACGCCGAGTCGACGAAGGCGCTCGAGCTCACCGAGCGCTTCCAGGGCGGTGAGCTCGCGCCGCTCGTCATCGTCTATCGCCGCGAGGGCGGGCTGACCACCGCCGACAGGCGCAGGATCGCCGCCGATCGCACGGCGCTCAACAAGCTCGACCTGCCCGCGACATCGCAGTTCAGCGCGCCCCAGCTCTCGCCCGACGGGACCGCGGCGATCGTGCAGGCGAACATCACCGGCGACGGCGAGGCCGACACGATCCTCGGGCCCGTCGACGCGGTCCGCGATCGCGTCAGCGACCCGGGCGGCGGCCTGCAGGCCAAGGTGACCGGCCCGGCCGGCTACGCCGCCGACCGGATCAAGGTCTTCGAGGGCATCAACAGCACGCTGCTCGGCGCCGGGCTGCTGCTCGTGCTCGTCCTGCTGGCGCTGATCTATCGCAGTCCCGTGTTCCTGTGGATCCCGCTGCTGGCGATCGTCTTCGCGGAGGTGACGACGCGCGCGCTCGGCTACGCGCTGACCGAGGCCGGGGTCACCGTCAACGGCCAGTCGTCGGCGATCCTGTCGATCCTCGTGCTCGGCGTCGGCACGGACTACGCGCTGCTGCTCGTCGCCCGCTACCGCGAGGAGCTGCGCAACCACGAGGACAAGCACGAGGCGATGGCGCTCGCGCTGCGGACCGCCGGGCCGGCGATCTTCGCGTCCGGGATGACCGTCATCGCCGCGCTGCTGTGCCTGATGCTGGCCGACGTCAACGGCACCTCGGGACTCGGACCGGTCGCCGCGCTCGGCGTCGCGGTGGCGATGATCGCGATGCTGACGCTGCTGCCGGCGTGGCTCGTGATCTGGGGCCGGCGCGCGTTCTGGCCGCGCGTGCCGCACTTCGGCAGCGAGGGCGCCGACGAGACGCACGGCGCCTGGCGGCGCGTCGGCGACCGCGTCGCGCGCAGCCCGCGCCGCGTCTGGCTCGGGACCGTGGCGCTGCTGCTCTTCCTGTCGCTCGGGCTGCTGAACCTCGACGACGGGCTGACGAGCGGCAACAGCTTCCGCGACGATGTCGAGGCGGTCGCCGGGCAGGAGCTGCTGGCGAAGTCGTTTCCCAGCGGCGCCAACGCCCCGACGGACATCGTCGTGCCCGATCCAGCGCGCGCCGACGAGGTGCGCGCGGCGATCGCCGGCGTCCCCGGCGTCGCGAGCGTGCGCGCGGTGAAGCGCGGCGAGGACGGCGCGCTGCTCGCCGCGGTGCTCGAACCCGACCCGTTCTCGACGCAGGCGTTCGAGCTCATCCCCGATATCCGCGCGGCGGCCAAGCGCGCCGGCGGCGAGGAGACGGTCGTCGGCGGCGGCACCGCGGTCGAGTACGACCTGCGCGTCGCGGCCGCGCGCGACACCCGCGTGATCGTCCCGGTCGCGCTCGCCGTCGTGCTGCTGATCCTGATCGTGCTGCTGCGCGCGCTCGTGGCGCCGCTGATGCTGATCGCGACCGTGATCCTGTCCTTCGCGGCCGCGCTCGGCGTCGGCGCCGTCGTCTTCGACGTCGTCTTCGGCTTCCCCGGCAGCGATCCGGGCCTGCCGCTGTTCGCCTTCATCTTCCTCGTCGCGCTCGGGATCGACTACAACATCTTCCTCATGGCGCGGGTGCGCGAGGAGACCGAGCGCCACGGCACGCGCGAGGGGATGCTTCGCGGGCTCGCGGTCACCGGCGCGGTGATCACGTCGGCGGGCATCGTGCTGGCGGGCGTGTTCTCGGTGCTCGGCGTTCCGCCGCTCGTGTTCCTCACCGAGATCGGCTTCGTCGTCGCCTTCGGCGTCCTGCTGGACACGTTCGTCGTTCGCTCGGTGCTCGTGCCGGCGCTGACGTTCGAGATCGGACCGCGGGTCTGGCTGCCGTCGCGCCTGGCGGAGGCGAAGTAGGCGGCGCGCCAGCGGCGGTAAGCGCGATCATGGCAGCGCGATGGACGACGGCCCCCTCCCCGTGCGCCCGCAGGCGGTCGTCGCCGCCTACCTGCTCGCCGCGCTGTGCCTGCTGATCCCGCTCGCCGTCGTCGGCTCGACGTTCGCGGGGACCGTGCTCTGGCGGCGGGGACTGCGCTCGCACCGGGCCGCGGTCGTCGGCCTCGGCGCCGCCGCGCAGGGCTTCGAGCAGGAAGTAGGTGAAGACGCCGTGGCCCAACTCCGGGTTCTCGAAACTGATCTGGCCGGCGTCGCAGCTGGCCAGCACCGCCTGGCCCTCGGCAGTGGCCAGCGCCTCGCGGAAGATGGCCGCCAGCTGGTCCCATTCGACCAGGAACGCGTCGTGCCCCTTGTCCGTGGCGATCTCCCGGTACGAGGCAGGGGCCCCTGCCGCTCGCGCGGCCTCGACGAGGGCGCGGACCTGGCGCGGTCCGTACAGGATGTCGCCCTCGATGCCCACGCCACGGACCGTCACCCCGGCGGCCGCCAGCGTGCGGAAGGCACCCCCCACCCCGCCGCGCGACCGTCCGATGTCGTGCCCGTTCATGGCCCCCACGAGTGCTGCATACGATCCCGCATGGAACCGATGGCGCAGCTTCACGCCCTGGTGCTCGAGGTACGAGCTGATGCCCTCCCGGGTGTCGAAGTCGACCTCCGATCGGTAGGTGGTCATCGCCAGCTGCCGCGCCAGCTCGAGGCCACGATCGCGATCCAGTGCCAGGAGCTGGAGCTGGATGTGGTTCCAGCCGGCCGCCAGGTTGCCGATGACCGCCGGCGCGGCGATCGGCATGACCGCGTCGACCGCCGCCGGGCGCTCGAGGGCCACCTCGAGCGCCACCATCCCGCCAAGCGACCCACCGACCACCAGGTCCAGCCGCTCGACG
>JAHWJE010000133.1 GCA_019348575.1 Actinomycetota bacterium
AGTGCGGCATGGCAGCCCAACATGTCGGCCGGGGCGTTCCGGGACATGGTGGCGCGTGCCCGCGACCTTATCGCCGCCGGCGATATCTTTCAGGCCAATCTGGCGCTCGCATTCCGCACCGAGCTTCCGGTCGGTTACGATCCGCTCTCGCTCTATCTGCAGCTGCGGGCGGCGAACCCGGCGCCCTTCGCGGCGCTGATCGTCGCGCCGGACCGCCTCGTCGCCTCGACCTCGCCGGCGCGCTCTCCGAGCAGCTCCGCGAACGCGGCCCCGACCGTGCCGTGGCCGAAAAGGCCAACCCTGAACGCGGTCACCGCCGCGGGCCGCTACCCGAGGGTCTAGGCGTCGCGCCGCGCAAGGTCCTCGTAGGTCTCGCGCCTGCGGATCACCGTCGCCTTCGCCTCCGACGGCGCCTACCTTCTGCGCAAGGCCGACGACGAGGAGTACCGCGCCTGCGTCGCCGCGGCGATCCGGTCGGTCACGGGCAGCAGCGCGCAGGTCTCGTATGTCCTCGACGAGCCCGCGAGCGCCGACGCCGACCCGGAGCCTGCCGCGCCCACCGACCAGGAGTGGGTCCGGCGCTTCGTGGCAGAGTTCGACGCCGAGGAGATCCACCCCGAGAGCGAGGCCAGCTGATGCCCCAGCCGAACATGAACCAGATGCTCAAGCAGGTCCAGAAGATGCAGGCGGACATGATGAAGGCGCAGGAGGCGCTCGCCAACGAGACGCTCCAGACGTCCGCCGGCGGCGGGATGGTCACGGTGACGATCAGCGGCGACCTCGTCCTCAAGGACCTCACGATCGATCCCGCGGCGGTCGATCCCGAGGACGTCGAGCTGCTGCAGGACATGGTCCTCGCCGCCGTCAACGAGGCGATCCGCCAGGCGCAGGAGCACGCCGCCAAGAAGATGGGCGGGCTGACCGGCGGCCTGGACCTCGGGGGGCTCGGGCTGCCGCCCGGCATGGGCCTGTAGGTCGTGGCCCCCCGTCACGAGACCGCCAGCGCTTGTACGCCCCGCCGATCCAGCGCCTGATCACCGAGCTCGGCAAGCTGCCGGGCATCGGCAACCGCACGGCGCAGCGGTTGGCGTTCCACATCCTGCGCGCGTCGCCGCAGGACGCGGCCGCTCTCGCCGACGCGATCCGCGAGGTCAAGGAGCGCATCGGCCTCTGCGAGATCTGCTTCAACCTCGCCGAGGGCCCGCGCTGCCGGATCTGCGACGACGCCCGCCGCGACCCGAGCCTGATCTGCGTCGTCGAGGAGGCGCCCGACGTCATGTCGGTCGAGCGCACCCACGAGTACGGCGGGCGCTACCACGTGCTCGGCGGCGCGCTGTCGCCGATCGACGGCGTCGACCCCGAGGACCTCAAGCTCGCCGAGCTGTTCGCCCGCGTGACCGACGGCGCCGACTCGATCCGCGAGGTCGTGCTCGCGACCAACCCGACGACGACCGGCGAGGCGACCGCGCTGCACGTCGCCGACGTGCTGCGCGAGCGCGCGCCCGACGTCGTCGTCACGCGGCTGGCGAGCGGGCTGCCCGTCGGCGGCGATCTCGAGTACGCCGACGAGGTGACGCTCGGCAAGGCGTTCGCCGGACGCCGCCGGCTGTAGACGACCCGCCGACCCTCATTCGACCCGCAAGGGCTCGCGCGCCTCGCGCGTGAGCGCGCGCAGCTTCGCGATCTTCTCCAGCGCGTCGACGATGCGCCCGGCGCGGATCTCGCCGCTGCGCACGGCGGCCACCACGGTGCGGTAGGCCTCGTCCTGCTGCGCGCGGCCCCCGGGGACGACGAGCAGGTCGACGCCCGCCTTGAGCGCCGCGACCGCGGCCTCGCCGACGGTGCCGCCGGTCGTGGCGGTCGTCGCGACGAGATCGGCGGAGACGATCGTCCCCTCGAAGCCGAGCCGTCCGCGCAGCTCCTTGACCGCCTGGGGCAGGATCGTCGCCGGCGTCACGCTGTCGAACGCGGCGTAGATCGCGTTTGCCATCTGCATCGCGGGGGTGGCGTTGCGACCGCTGGCGACGGCCGCAAACGGCGTCATGTCGGTCTCGCGCAGCTCCTCGATCTCGAGCCCGACGGGCGCGGGCCCGGCATCGGGATCCTGCGAGGCGGCGCCGGTGCCGGGGAAGGGCCCGACGGCGGTCGCGACGCCGACGCGCTTGTAGGCGGCGACCGACGTCTTGATCGCCGCGGTGACCTTCGCCGGCACTTCGGAGAACGCGCGCCCCTGGCCGGGACCGCCCGCGACGGCGATGTCGGCGTTCGGCCCGAGGTTCAGGCCGACGCCGAGCGCCTTGAGCTGCTCGGCGGCGCGGCGCGCGCTCGCCCGGATCTGGTCGCGGTTGCCCTCGCCGACGTCGACCTGCGGGAGCGGCTCGAGGTTGGGAAACGCGCTGAAGTCACCGCCCTGCTGCTGGGCGGCGACGATCGGCGCGGGGTGACCGGCCTCGCGCGCAACCTCCTGGATCTTCGACGTCAGTCCCGAGAGCTGCTGGGGCTGGGCGTAGTTGGCGCGCGAGAGCAGCACGCCGCCGTACGGGCGCGCGCCGAGGCGGCCGAAGAACCGCGTGTCGCGCAGCTTGCCGCGGAAGCCGACGACGAACAGCCCCGCAACCGGGTCGCCCGGCGCCCGCGCGACCTCGTCCTCGGAGGGCGGGGCGGGATCAGATCCGGTGCGGCGTCCCTCGACATGAGCGCCCAGCACCGGTGCGAGCGCGTCGATCAACGTCCCGCCGCGCCCGCCCTCGTCGTCGCTGCCGAAGCGCGATCCGGCCTGCGTGACCGGCGCGTCGCCGCCGTCGCGCACGAACAGCACGTAGATCCCGCCGCCGAGCACGAGCAGCACCGCCACGGCGAGTGCGGCCAAGCGGGCCTGTGGCGGCAGTCGGCTCACCCGCTAGCCTCCGGTCCGTCCATGTCCGGCACGGTGGTCATGAAATTCGGGGGGACGTCCGTCGCCGACGCCGAGCGGCTCAAGCGGGCGGCGGCGCGCATCGTGGCCAAGCGCGAGGCCGGCAACCGCGTCGTCGCGGTGCTCAGCGCGCGCGGCAAGACGACGGATTTCCTGATCGCCGAGGCACAGGAGATCTCGCCCACCCCCGATCCGCGCGAGATGGACATGCTGCTGTCGACCGGCGAGCGCCAGTCGTGCGCGTTGTGCGCGATGGCGATCAACGACCTTGGGCACCGAGCGATCTCCTTGACCGGGTCACAGGCGGGGATCGTGACAGACACCTCGCACACGAAGGCGCGCATCCTAGATGTGCGGGCCGATCGGATCCGCCAGGGGCTCGACGAGGACGCGATCGTGCTCGTCGCGGGCTTTCAGGGGGTGTCGACCACGAAGGACGTCACGACGCTCGGACGCGGCGGCTCGGACACGACCGCGGTCGCGCTTGCGGCGGCGATCGGAGCCGACATCTGCGAGATCTACACCGACGTGGCGGGCGTCTTCAGCGCCGACCCGCGGATCGTGCCCGACGCGCGCAAGCTGCCCGTCGTGTCGTTTGAGGAGATGCTCGAGATGTCGGCTTCCGGCGCCGGCGTCCTGCAGCTGCGCTCGGTCGAGTACGCCCGCAACCACGGCGTGCGGATCCACGTCCGGTCGAGCTTCTCCGACGATGGGGACGCCGGGACCGGTACCTTGGTGGTAGGAGAAGAGGAGACCGTGGAACAGCCGCTCATCACCGCCGTCACGCATTCGACCGAGGAGGCCCGGGTCACGATCAAGGGCGTCCCCGACACGCCCGGCATCGCCGGCCGGATCGCGACCGCGCTCGCGGTCGCCAACGTGAACATCGACATGATCATCCAGAACGAGCCGGTGTCGGAGGGCGCGGGCGCGGACATGTCGTTCACCGTGCCGCGCTCGGACGTCGCCGACGCGCGCAGGGCGCTGGCGCCGCTCGCCGAGGAGCTGGGGCTGGAGATCCAGACCGACGAGGCGATGGGCAAGGTCTCCGTCATCGGCGCCGGGATGAAGTCCCATCCCGGGGTCGCGGCGAAGGTCTTCACGACGCTCGGCGCCGAGGGCGTGAACATCGAGATGATCTCGACCTCGCCGATCAAGATCTCGTGCGTGATCCCCGGCGAGGCCGTGCCGGGCGCGGTCCGCGCGCTGCACGCGGCGTTCGCGCTGTCGGGCGAGGGCACGATCCGCGCCGAGCGGCCCTTCGGGGAGTTCGTATGAGCGCCGGCCGGACCCAGCCCACGCTGCGGGTGGCGGTCGTCGGCGCGACGGGCGCCGTCGGCAGCGTGATGCTGCGGCTGCTGCGTGAGCGCGACTTCCCGGCACGCGAGATCGTGCCGTTCGCCTCCGAGCGCTCGGCGGGCCGCGAGCTCGAGGGCGTCGGCACGATCCGGGCGCTCGGCGACGACACGATCGGCGGCTTCGACCTCGCCGTCTTCTCGGCCGGCGGATCGACGTCGCGCGCGTGGGCGCCGAAGTTCGCCGACGCGGGGGCCGTCGTGGTAGACAACTCGAGCGCCTGGCGGATGCACGACGACGTGCCGCTCGTCGTCGCCGAGGTCAACCCCGGCGCGCTCGACGGCCACCGCGGGATCGTCGCCAACCCCAACTGCACGACGATGGTGGCGATGCTGCCGCTCAAGGCGCTGCACGACGAGTTCTCGCTGGTGTCGATGGTCGCGACGAGCTATCAGGCCGCGGGCGGCGCCGGACAGTCCGGGATCGACGAGCTCGCCGCGCAGGTGGGGCCGCTTGCCGCTGACGTGCAGCAGCTGTGCGACGACGGCGCGGCGGCTGCGGCGTCGGTGCCGGTGTCGGTGCACGCGGCGACGCTGGCGTTCAACGTCGTCCCGCTGCTCG
The DNA here is from genome assembly GCA_019348575.1 of Actinomycetota bacterium. Next base: position 4,832 of record JAHWJE010000133.1, read on the forward strand.
GGACGCTCGGCGCGGACGGCCACAGCGACGAGGAGCGCAAGCTGCGCGACGAGTCGCGCAAGATCCTCGGCATCCCCGAGCTGGCCGTGTCGCCGCTGTGCGTGCGCGTGCCGGTGATGGTCGGCCACGGCGTCGCCGTGCGCGCGACGTTCGAGCGCGAGGTCGACCTCGACCGCGCGCTGGAGGTTCTGGCGGCCTTTCCCGGCATGGTGCTCGACGACCTCCCGACGCCGCTGGAGTACGCCGGCCGCGACGAGGTCGCCGTCGGCCGCGTGCGCCGCGACCTCGGCGATCCGCGCTTCACGCTGAACTTCTTCGTCGTGGGCGACAACCTGCTCAAGGGCGCGGCGCTGAACACGGTGCAGCTGGCCGAGGTGCTGCTGGAGCGCGGTCTCGTCGGCTCGTCTTCGCAGCGGGCCTCTGCCGCGTAGCGCGCGCGGTTCTCGTCGGATCGGTGAACGAATGGTGTCTTGAGGCGCGCGTTCTGACGTGGGCGGGCGCGGCGAGTGCATCCTGCGCTGGTGACCGGATCTGGTGCTCGAGCGCAACAGGGAGTCACGAGTGCGGACGCGGTACCGCTCGATCACGCTGGTGGTGCTGGAGCGGTCGCGGTTGCCGCGGGGCCTGGTGCGGTACCGCTCGATCACATCGATCGGCTGATCGGCGCCCTGGCGGCCGAGCAGGATGCGGTGATCACGTTCGCCCAGCTTCGCGCGCTCGGTCTCGGGCGCGGGGCGCTCGCGTCCCGCCGCAGACGCGCGCTGCTGCACCCGCTGCACGTCGGGGTCTACCGGTGGGGCCCCATCGAGTCGCTGTGGACGAGAGTGCGGGCGGCA
>JAHWJE010000134.1 GCA_019348575.1 Actinomycetota bacterium
CCGCGGCGCCGCGCTCGGCGGCGCGCCTGCCCGCTGCCTTCTTGGCGGCGGTCGAGCGCTTCGCGGCGTTCGTCTTGCGGGTGGTGGCGGCCTTCTCGGCGGCGCCGGCGCGCGTGGTCTTGGTGGTGGTGCTGGTCTTCGTACTCGTCGTCTCGGCCATGTCGTTCCTTTGTGTCGGCGCTAAGGATGTTACTTCTAAGCTTGTACTCCCCGCCAGCATAGCGCAGTCGAACACACGTTTGCAACCCGGCGCGCGGCGATAGTTACGACACGAACGCCCGTTCCGCTGCGCAGAGCTCTACGCAGCGGCGGGAGCGCCGGTGCGGCGCATCCACGCGTCCGGGTCGAGCAGCTCGGCGGCGCTCGGCAGCCGCTCGGGTGCATCGAACACGCGGTGCAGCGCGCGTGGGCCCGCCGCCGCCACGATCGCGTCGCAGAAGCGCTTGCCGTGCTCGTACTGGCGCATCTTGGCGTCGAGGCCGATCAGCCGCTCGAGCAGCGCGAGCAGCGGCGGGCGCTCGCGCCGGCGCAGGTCCAGCGCCGCGCGCAGCTCGTGCAGCGACGGCAGCGCCTCGGCGCCGACGACGTCCATCACGTGCTCGGCGTGTCCCTCGACGACGCCCATCACGCCCTGGACGCGATCGAGCAGCTCACGCCGGCCACTGCCCATTGCGGCGACGACCCCGCCCTCCTTCAGCGCGTCGACGAGCTCGCGCACGTCGTCGAGCGAGGGCAGCCGCAGGAGCGCGCGCCCGTCGACCTTGACCTCGAGCGACGCCAGCAGCTCGCCCAACAGGCCGGCGAGGTACGGACGCAGCCACGGCACGCCCGCGAACTGCACCGCGTGCGTGACCTCGTGGAAGGCGATCCAGCGCAGCAGCTGCTCGGCGTCCGCGTCGAGCCGGTCCGCCGCCTGCGCGATGTTGGGAGCGACGAACAGCAGGCGGGCCGGCGCCAGCGGTTCGACCATCGCGAACTCGTACTGGCCGAGCACGCGCTGCGAGAGGTAGCCGGTCAGCGCGCCCGCCTCGACGGACAGCAGCACGCCCGCGGCGCTGCGCGTGGCGCCGCCGAGCAGCCCTCCGCTCGCGAGCCGGTCGCCGACCGGGTCCAGCAGCTCGCCCATCGACTTGACGTTCGCGGCGATCCAGCCCGCGCGCGGCAGCGCCTCGGGCGCCGGCAGCGGCGCGGCGGGCCGCAGCCCCGTGTACTGCACGACGCGCGCCTCGGCGTCGGCGCAGATCGCCGCGAGGTCGCCGGGCAGCGGGGCCGGGACGGCGGCGCTGCGGTTGGCGCCGGATCCGCGCGAGACCGCGTTGGCGATCCTCTGGGTCAGAGCTCGATCGATCACACGAGCATCATGGCGAACCGGGAGCGCCGGCTCGCCGCCTGCAGGCGGCTCAGCCCTCGGGCGTCGCGTCGGACGGCCAGACGACCGCGACGAGCCGCGCGAGCGACTCGGGCGTGCGCGCGGCGGCGACCGGCGAGTGCGGCTCGATGTCCAGCGGAGCGCCGAGCGGGTCCGCGAACGCGGGAAACGCGACGAGCGCGCCCGCCTCGCGCACGATCAGCTGCGCGGCCGCGACGTCGACCGCGCGCGTGCGCCAGAGCGTGAGCATGCCGTCCACGCGCGTCGGCGCGAGCTGGCACAGCGAGATCGCGATCGAGCCGATCGCGCGCAGGCGGTACACCGTGTCGCTCAGCGCCTGCACCTTCGGCGCCACCCAGCGCGGATCGGCCGACTCGATCGCGATCATCTCCAGGCGCCCGTCGGGCAGCATGCGCTCGTCCGGCGGCGAGTCGATCCGCACGTCGTCGAGCCACGCGCCCTCGCCGCGGCGCGCCACCCACTCCTCGCGCGTGCCGAAGTCGTAGACGTAGCCGAAGAAGACGTCGGCCATCGTCGGGCCGTCGGCGACGGCCACCGACAGCGAGTAGCTGCGGATGCCGCGCTTGGCGTTCAGCGAGCCGTCGAGCGGGTCGATGACGACGAGCAGCCGCCCGCCGCCGTAGTCGACCACGCCCCGCTCCTCGCTGACCGCGGTGAAGCGCGCGCCGGCGTCGCGCAGCGCGTCGAGCTGGGCGAAGACCGCGTCCTCGGCCTGCTGGTCGATGACGAGTGTCTGGTCGCCGCCCTCGCCCGTCTCGCCGGTCTCGACGACGCGCTCACGGCTCGTCGGGTGCTCGACGAAGACCCCGCGCATCGCCTCGACCGCCCTGCGGCATGCCCCCAGCCAGTCGGCCGCCGGCGCGTCAGAGGGCGAAGGCATCGCAGGCATACTAGATGGGTGCTTCACCGGTCCCCCGCCGCGCCCCGAACCCCGTCTAGCCGGTGTCGCAGCTGACCACCGCGCAGGCACAGGCGGTCGCCCATCCCGGCGGCCCGCTGCTCGTGCTGGGCGGGGCCGGCAGCGGCAAGACGACGGTGCTCGCGCAGCGCTTCGCCTGGCTCGTCGGGTGCGGGCACGCGGCGCCCGAGTCGATCCTCGTGCTGGCGCCGTCGGCGGCGAGCGCCGCGACCCTGCGCCGCGCGGTCGAGGATGCCCTGCTGCGCCCCTACGAGGAGCTCGCGATCCACAGCGTGCGCGACTTCTGCGCGCGGCTGCTGCGCGAGGAGACCGCCGAGGCCGGCGTCGATCCGTTCTTCGCCGCGGTCTCGCGAGCAGACCGGCTGGCGCTGTTGCTGGACCGGATGGACGACCTGCACCTGCGCAGCCACGACATCGGCGGCCGCCCGGCCGTTCTGCTGGCCGAGGTGATCGACCGCATCGACCGCCTCAAGGACGCGCTCGTGACGGCCGACGAGTACGCCGCATGGGCCGGCTCGCTGCCCGCCGGCGACGACGCCGAGCGCACTCGCGCGGCGCGCGAGGCCGAGTTCGCGCAGCTCTACGTCGACCACGACGCGCTGCTCGCCGCCGCCGGCGCGCTCGACGCCGGCGAGCTCGTCCTGCGCGCGGTCGCGCTGCTGCGCGAGCGACCGCACGTGCGCGCGCGCGTGGCCGAGCGCTATCACCATGTCCTCGTCGACGGCTACGCCGACCTCGGCTTCGCGCCCGCGCTGCTCGTCGAGCTGCTGGGCGCCGAGCACGAGCGGCTGACCGTCTGCGCCGACGACGACGGCGCCGCGCGGCGGATGCGCGCGGCGGCCACGAAGAACATCCGCGACTTCGTGCGCGGCCATCCGGACGCCGCGATCGTCCGGCTCGAGCGGTCGCTGCGCTGCCCGCAGCGCGTGCTCGACGCCGCCGGCGCGGTGCTCGCGCCGATCGCCGATCGCCTCGGGACGCCGATCGCCGGCGCGCCGGGCGGGAGCGTGCGCTTCTGGCGCGCCGCCGACGAGCGCGCGCAGGCACAGGCGGTCGCCGCCGAGGTCGAGCGACTCGTGCGCGCCGGCTGCGCGCCCGAGCGGATCGGCGTGGTCGTGCGCTCGCCGCGCGACGAGGGCCGTCACGTGACGCTGGCCTTCGAGGAGCGCGGGATCGCGCTGCGCACCGTCGGCGAGGCCGACTTCTTCGCGCAGGCGGAGGTGCGCGACGTGCTGGCCTGGCTGCGCCTGCTGGCCGACCCGGCCGACGCGGGCGCGGTCGTGCGCGCGCTCGCGCGACCGCCGGTCGCGCTGCGCTCGGTCGACATCGCGCGCTGCGTGCAGATCGCGCGGCGCAGGAAGCTCGACATGGTCTCCGCGCTGCACGCGGCGCTCGAGTCGCCACAGCTTCCGCCCGAGGCGCGCGAGCACATCCAGACGTTCCTGCGCCTGTACCGCGACGTGTCGGGCTCCCTGGACGCGGTGCGCCCGGATCTCTTCGTGCACCGCCTCGTCGACCGCCTCGAGCTGCGCCGCCGGCAGGTCTTCTCCGCGCAGGCCGACGTCGTCGAGCGGCTTGTCGACCTGGCCCGGCTCGGCGAGCTCGCGAGCTCCTACGCCCAGCGCGCGCCGCACGCCACGCCGCGCGACTTCGCCCGCTACGCCGCCGCCGTCGCCGAGGCGGGGCTGCGCGAGGAGGACGCCGCCGGCGCGCCGCCGCCCGCCGGCGCGGTGGCGCTGATGGCGTTGGACGCGGCCGCGGGACATGACCTCGACTGGGTGTTCGTGCTCGGCCTCACGTCGGCGCGGATGCCGGGCGCGCGGTTGCGCGCCGGCGAGAACGTCCCCGCGGCGCTGCTCAAGGAGGCGCTCGCAGACGACGACCGCGCCGCGCACAGCGATGCGATGCGGCGGCTGCTGAACGTCGCGATGACGCGCGCCGGGAAGGGGCTCGTGCTGAGCTATCCGGCGCAGTCGGCGACCGGCGTGGCGCAGCCGCCGTCGCCGTTCGCCGAGGAGGCGCGAGCGGCGCTGGGCGCCGAATGGGAGGTGCTCGAGGAGGAGCTGTTCGGGCCCGAGGAGGCGCTGCACGCGACGTTTCAGGCGCTGCGCGACGAGCTGCTGACCGACGTGGCGCGCGTCGGCAAGGGCCTCGGCGAACTGCGCCTGGACACCGACCTCGACGTCACGCACGCCGTCGCGCGCTACCTCGAGCTCGTCAAGCTCGCGGCGCTGATCGAGCGGCCCGCGGGGCTGTCGGTGGCCGACGCGCTCGGGCCGGTCAACCAGCGCCTCGGCGCGGCGCTGTCGCCGCTGCAGCGCGAGGTGCTCGCGACCTCGCCGTTGGACGAGCTGCTGCTGGACGCCGAGCGCGACGACCGCGCACGGGCGGCGGCGCGCGCGGCGCGCAGCGAGCCGTCGCTGGAGGCGTTCCTGCCGCGGCGCGGCGACGGCCTGATGCTGTCGGCGTCGGACATCGAGACGTACCGCTCCTGCCCGCTGCGCTACAAGTTCGCGCGCGTCCTGCGGGTGCCGCAGGAGCCGACGCTCAACCAGCGCTTCGGGATCCTCGTGCACCAGGTGCTCGAGCGCTACCACCAGCTCGCCGTCGAGTCGCTCGACGAGCTGCTCGGGCTGCTGGACTTCGGCTGGCGGCGCGGCGGCTTCGGCGACTCCGACGAGGAGCGCCAGCTGCGGGCGAAGGCGGCGGCCGCGCTGCGGCGCTACTACGCGCGGGTCGCCGAGGAGCCGGTCGAGCCGGTCTGGTTCGAGCGCGCGTTCTCCTTCAAGATCGGCCCGCACACGCTGCGCGGCCGCGTCGACCGCGTCGACCGGCTCGCCGACGGCGGCTACGAGCTGATCGACTACAAGACCGGCCGGCCGCGGTCGGCGGCCGCGCTGCGCGAGGACGTGCAGCTGTCGCTGTACGCCGTCGGCGCGCGCGCGGCCTGGAATCTCGACGCCACCCAGCAGGCCTACCTCTACGTGCTCGACGACGAGAAGGTGCGCGTGCCGAGCGCGGAGATCGACTCGGGCTGGATCGCCGACACGGTCGGCGAGGTCGCCGCCGGCATCCTCGCCCAGGACTTCGAGCCGACGCCGTCGTTCACGGTCTGCTCGATGTGCGACTACCGCATCGCATGCCCCGCCGCGGAGCGGTAGGGCGGGTGAGCTGTGCGAGCGCGAGCCGCAACGGCGCCCCGCGCCCGGTCGATGGCGCAAACCCTCTATGTGCGCGGATCTCGCGCCATCGACGCTGCCGGCGACGTCGTGGCGGATCCTGCGCTCAGCGCTCGGGGCCCTGCTGGCGCAGGAAGCGCTGGAACTCCGACGCGATCGCGTCGCCCGAGGGCAGGTC
>JAHWJE010000135.1 GCA_019348575.1 Actinomycetota bacterium
CTTGAATACCTCGCTGCCTAGCGCCACCCCCAGCCCATGGAGGCCCGCCTGGACGTTGAACTCGACCAGGCTGCGCAGGCTTTCCTCGTCGATCCGGGATTGCTCGTTGAACGGGGTGACCAGGATCGGGAAGATACCCCGCATCGTCTCTGTTTGCATCTGCTACGCTCCTAGAAGAACGGCACGAGCCACGACTCGGGGATCTCGAGGCCGAAGCCGGGCGCGTCGCTGGGAACCAGCCACCCGTCGCGTGGATAGGACTCGCCCGGCCGCCGCCAGGGCGCGGCCCGCGCACAGTCGCGACGGCAGGGAGTCGAGCCGCGCGCCGAGGCGCTCCTGCTCTTCGGCGGCCGCAACGGCCAGGCGCGCGGCGCGCTGCGGCTCGCCCTCGGCGAGCGCGATCTCGGCGCGGGCGACGAGCGCGCGGGTGACTCCGACGGGCAGCTCGTACCTGATCGCGCGCTGCTCGATCAGCGCCGCGAAGCGGCGCGCCTCGGCGAGGTCGGCGCTCGCGATCGCGGCGCGCACGAGCACGAGCGCCAGCCACAGCGATCGCGTCGGGTCGATCCGCTCGAGCTCGGGCCCGGCGGCGTCGATCATCTCGTGCAGGGCCAGCGCCGGGTCCTCCTCGGCGCGGTGCGCCGCGAGGTTGCAGCGCCCGATCGGCTTGAAGATGTCGTCCTCCTCGAGGTCGTCGAGCAACGGACGGCACTCGGCCTCCAGCCGCCCGACCTCGCGGACGTCGCCCTGCAGCCATGCGACGAACGAACGGCACCACAGCGCCCATTGCAGCTGGTAGCCCAGCCCCTGCAGCCGCGCGGTCTCCTCTGCGGCCTCCACGAGCTGCAGGCTCTCGGGCAGGTCGAGCGTGTCGGTCAGTCCCAGCGCCAGCAGCGTCGTCAGCGGCCCGACGAGGTGCCCGATCCGCTGGGCGCGCGCGATCCGCAGGCCGCGTCGCATCACCTCCTGGCTCTCGGCGTGGCGCTCGAGCGCCAGCAGCGCGTGGCCCAGCACCCAGGCCGACTGCGGCCAGGCGGCGACGAGCTCGTCGGGCATCTCGGCGAACCCGCGCAGGGCGTGCTCGATGTGCCAGCGCGCGCGGGTCGGGTCTCCGCTCCAGAGCAGGCCGATCGACACCAGGCCGTGGCCGAGCACCCTGCCGCCGGCCAGCGGCGATCCGGGCGGCGCCGCGGCGGCCGCCTCCAGCGCCCGACCCGCCCACAGCCGTACGGCCGCGGTGTCGGCGGCGAACACCGCCGTGAGCGCGAGCTCGATCTCCAGAGCCACACGCGACTCGGCCGGCGCGCCGGTGGGCAGCGAGGCGAGCGCGCGCTCCAGCCGCCGGCGGGCGGGCCCATGCAGCCCGAGGACGTTCTCGAGCGTCGCGCAGCGGGCCACGAGCATGATGCGCTCGGGCGCGTCGGGCGTCAGCAGCTCGGCGGCGCGCTCGAACGCCTCCCTGCTCTCGTTGAGGTGGCCGGCCGACGCGAGCGCCGTGGCGCGCGGTGCGAGCACCGCCGCGTGGCGGGCCGCGTCGCCGGCGGGGAGCAGCCGCTGCGCGGCCCACCGGGTGGCGCCGCCGTCGGCCCAGCAGGCCTCGGCGGACTCCGCCGCGGCCCGCACGAGCAGCTCGACGGCCGCGTCGTCCCCCGGCCGGGCGCTCTGCTCGACGTGGTAGGCGCGCACCGCCGGCGCCGCATCGCGGCGGGCCAGCTCACGTGCGACGCGCTCGTGCGCGGCCAGGCGCCAGGCCGGCGGCGCGGCGTCGTAGACGGCGCGGCGCACGAGCGGGTGGCGAAAGCGAAACCCGCGCGCCGCCTCGGCGGGACGCACGAGGTCCGCGGCGACGAGCTGGTCGAGCAGCACGAGCGCGTCCTCGTCGAGCGCTGCGGCGTGCGCCGCGAGCTCTGGGTCGAATGGGTCTCCGGCCACGGCGGCGCCTTCGAGCAGCACGCGCGAGGCGCGCGGGAGAGCCGCGACCTCCTGCTGCACGGCCGCGATCAGCGACGATGGCAGCGAGGCCTGCGCCTGACCGGCGACGAGCGCGAGCTCCTCGAGGTAGAGCGGGTTGCCTGCCGCCTCGCGCATCAGCCGGGCGCGCCGGGCGCCGTCGTCGACGCCGCGCAGCAGCTCGGCGGCGGCGGCGTCGGAGAGCGGCCGCAGCTCGACGTGCTCGGCGCCGGGCGCGACGCGCAGCGCGTCGAGCAGGCGCAGCGCGGGGCCGACCCGCCGGCCGGCGAAGAGCAGCAGGTGCGACGATCGCGGCGGGCGGCGGATCAGGTGCAGGATGAGCTCGAGCGACGCGTCGTCGGCCCAGTGCACGTCGTCGAGCAGCAGGACCAGCGGCCGCTCGCGGGCCAGCAGCTCGAGCAGCGCGCGCAGCGCGCGGTGGTAGCGGAAGCGCTCCGCGCCGCTCGCCGGCTCGGCGGCCCGGACGCGCTGGGCGACGGCCGGCAGCACCGCGGCGAGCTCGGCCTCGCGGACGGCGCCGAGCGGCTCGAGCAGGCGCGGGTGCAGCGTCGACACGTGATCGTCGAGCGCATCGACCGCCAGACCGAACGCGAGATCGCGCTCGTGCTCGGCGGCGCGACCCGCCAGCACGAGCAGTCCGGCTGCCGCCGCGCTCGCGCCCAGCTCGTGCAGCAGGGCGGTCTTGCCGATGCCCGGCTCGCCGAAGACGCCGATCGCGCGCGTGGCGCCTGCGCGCACGGCCGCGAGCTCGTCCTTGAGCATCGCGAGCTCCAGATCGCGGCCGAGCAACTGCTTCCCCGTGGTGCGTTCGTGCACGTGGCCACCTTAAGGGGTCGCTACACCCCTTAGTGGAGTTTTAGGGGCCGGATCGAGGGGTTTCCCCGATGCATCTCGTGTCCCTCGTCTGAGAGCCTCGCGCCCGATGATCGCCCAGCGTCGCAACAGACAAGGAGAAGAAGGCATGACGCGACAACGTTCGACGGCACTGCGGGGGCTGCTCGCAGCGGGCGTCGCGGCCGGTCTGGTGGCAGCGCTCGCCGGCGGATCGCCCGCCTCCGCGGACGAAAGCGCCCAGGCTGCCAGCGCCAAGAAGACCATCTCGATGAGGTTCGACGCCAGGGGCCCGCGCTTCACGGGGTCCAGGACGGTGGCCGCGGGTCAGCCACTGCGCATCCGCAACCTCAGCGACCCGAGGAAGATCGGTCCGCACACGTTCACGCTCGTGGCGGCGAACGTCTTGCCGAGGAGCCCGAAGGCGATGAAGAACTGCTTCACGCCGGGCAAGCTCTGCATGACAGTGGCGATCGCCCACAAGTTCGACGAGAAGACCGAGAAGGTCAACCAGCCGCTCGTCGAGGCCGGGCTGCCCGGCTGGGACCGCCGCTTCTCGCGCACCAAGACGGGCGACTCCTGGTACACCGAGGAGAAGGGCGAGGAGTTCGAGCAGATCGTCAGGGCGAAGCCCGGGACGCTGCTGCGCTTCATTTGCGTCGTGCATCCCGAGATGCAGGGCAAGATCAAGGTCGTGCGTTAGGGTCGAAGGCCCGAGCGGGCGGGGAGCGCCGCTCCCCGCCCGCCGCCGCCGTGCGATGCAAGAGCAGCGCTCCCAGCCGCAGCCGATCGACGCCATCAGCCGTCGTTCGCTGCTGTCCGCCGCAGCGGTCGGCGCGCTCGCGCTGACGCTTCCGCCCGCGGCGCGGGCGCCCGCATCCCCAACCGGCGTGCGCGCCCGCGGATCGGTGCGGCCGTACTCGAGACCGCTGCCGATCCCCGCGGTCCTGACGGGCGCCGACCTGACGATTCCGATGCGAGAGGCCGAGGTCGCCATCCTGCCCGGTCGCAGGACCCGGATGTGGACCTACGGGGGCAGCTTTCCGGGGCCGACGATCCGCCGGCCGGCGGGCGCCACCACGCGCGTGCGCTTCGAGCATCAGCTTCCGCGCCAGGCGGGCGAGCTCACCGTCCACCTGCACGGTGGCCACAACCGCTGCGAGGAGGACGGGCAGCCGGGCGGGCTGACGGAGGCACAGCCGCAGTCGCTGTACTGCGACATCTCGCGGGGTCTCAGCGCGACCGACTCCGGCAACGACCTGCTGATCGCGCCCGGCGGGGCGCGCACGTACACCTATGAGCTGATCGAGGACGGGGCGCCGGAGCGCGCTGCCTTCCAGTGGTACCACGACCATCGCCTCGACAGGACGGCGCGCAACGTCTGGCGCGGGCTGGCGGGAATGTGGATCCTCGACGACGAGCTCGACGCGTCGCTGCCGCTGCCGCGTGGGCAGCGCGACATCCCGCTCATGCTCGCGGACCGCTCGTTCGACGCGCGCAACCAGCTCACCGACCCGTTCGCGGCGCAGCGGCGCCCGCCCGACGACGGCGTCACCGGGCGCCACGTGCTCGTCAACGGGGCCGCGCTGCCGTATCACCGCGTGCACCCCCAGCGATACCGGCTGCGGGTGCTGAACGCGTCGCACTTCCGCGCCTACGAGCTGCGCCTCAGCGGCGGGCTGCCGATGGTCCAGATCGCGACGGACGCCGGCCTCATGCCGCGCCCGGTGCGCCGCAGCCGTATCCTGCTCGGCCCCGGCGAGCGCGTCGAGCTCGTCGTCGACTTCGCCGGCGCGCGGGGGCGCGACGTCCACCTGCTCAGCGGCGCGCGCGCTGGCGGTCCGCGCCGGCCTGGCTCGATCCCATACGCCGGGCCGCTGATGCAGTTCCGCGTCGGGACGCGGCGCGAGCCCGACCGCACGGCGGTTCCGCGCGAGCTGCGTCCGCTTCCGGCATGGGTCGCCGAGGCGTCGACGAAGCCGTCACACGTCTGGCGCTTCACGGTCGGCGGCGGCCTCCGGCCGCGCTGGCTCATCAACGGCCGGTCCTTCGACCCGGCGTATGTCGAGGCCACCGCCAGGCTCGGAGAGACCGTGACGTGGGAGCTGCGCAACCAGACCGGCGTCGCTCACCTCATCCACCTGCACCACACCGACTGGTACATGCTCTCGCGCAACGGCCGCCGGCCGCCGCCCTGGGAGGCGTGCCTGAAGGACACGTTCTTCCTCGATCCCGGCGAGCGCGTGCTCGTCGCCGGCCGCGTGAGCGACTACACGGGCAAGTACGTCGTGCACTGCCACATGCTCGACCACGAGGACCACGGGCTGATGTCGCAGTTCGAGGTGCTCGCCTGAGCAGGTCGAGCGCGCCGGGTTGAGGCGCCCGGCTCCTTGCTGGCGCTCGGCGATCACGGGCAGCTGAACGACGGCGACGACGCCGGGGTCGCGGCTGCCCGGTCACGCTTGACGTCACGGTCGCCGCGACACCGTCGGCCGCGCTGCGCAGGGCGGCGATGTCGAGCTTGCTCATCGCGAGCATCGCCTGCATCGCGCGCTGGGCGCGCTGCGCAGAGGACCGCGGCCCCGATCTTCAGGCGATCAAACGGCGCTCGTTCGGGAACCACCGCTCAACAGCGACCAGGAGGAACAGATGCCATCGGCGACCCGGATCGGAACGGCAGGACTGCAGGGCTGGCGCCGCAAGGTGGGCGACGCGGTGGCCGAGCCACTCGCGCAGCGCACCCCGCTGGCCGGCGACCAGGTCAAGGCGGCGCTGGGAGCGCTGTTCTTCGCGCTCTCCGTGATGTACGTCATCAAGACGGTCAGCGC
>JAHWJE010000136.1 GCA_019348575.1 Actinomycetota bacterium
CGTCGAGCTGGGCCGCGAGAACGGATTCGCGCAACCCCGGCATGACGACCGAGACCACCGGCCGCCCCGCTCCCGGCGGCAACCGCTCCGCGCCGCGTGCGTGCGCCTACGCGGCCGCGACAGCTTGGCGCCGCGGCCCTCGCCTCGCCTTCGGCGCGGCCGGCACGACGTCTGCCTGCAGCAGGAACGCTCCCGTGTGGGAGTCCGGCGTCCCGGCGATCTCCTCCGGCGTGCCGGCGGCGACGAGCCGCCCGCCCTCCTCCCCGCCCTCGGGGCCCATGTCGATGATCCGGTCGGCGGTCTTGATCACGTCGAGGTTGTGCTCGATCACGACGACGCTGTTGCCCTGCTCGACGAGCCGGTGCAGCACCTCCAGCAGCCGCTGGACGTCGGCGAAGTGCAGGCCCGTCGTCGGCTCGTCGAGGATGTACAGCGTGCGCCCGGTCGCGACCTTCGACAGCTCCGTCGCGAGCTTGACGCGCTGCGCCTCGCCGCCCGACAGCGTCGTCGCCGGCTGCCCGAGGCGGATGTAGCCCAGGCCGACCGCGGCGAGCGTCTCCAGCCGTCGCCGGATCTTCGGGATGTGCTGGAAGAACTCGACCGCCTCCTCGACGGGCATGTCGAGCACGTCGGCGATCGTCTTGCCCTTGAAGCGCACGTCGAGCGTCTCGCGGTTGTAGCGCTTGCCGTTGCACTGCTCGCACGGCACGTAGACGTCGGGCAGGAAGTGCATCTCGATCTTGATCTGGCCGTCGCCGCGGCAGACCTCGCAGCGCCCGCCCTTGACATTGAACGAGAAGCGGCCGGGCTTGTAGCCGCGCGCGCGCGCCTCCTGCGTCTTGGAGAACAGGTCGCGGATGACGTCGAACAGCCCGGTGTACGTCGCCGGGTTGGACCGCGGCGTGCGCCCGATCGGCGACTGATCGACCTGGATGATCTTGTCGAGCTGATCCAGGCCGAGGATCGCGGTGTGGCGGCCGGGGCGCTGGCGCGCGCGGTGCAGGCGGTTGCCGACCGCCTTGAAGAGGACCTCGTTGACGAGCGTCGACTTGCCCGACCCGCTGACGCCGGTCACCGCCGTCAGCACGCCGAGCGGCACCTTGACGTCGATCGCCTTGAGGTTGTTCTCGGCCGCGCCGCGGATCTCGACGCAGCCCGACGGCGTGCGCCGCTTCTGCGGGATCTCGATCACGCGCGTGCGCGCGAGGAACTGACCCGTCAGCGACTGCGCCACCGCCTCGACGTCGGCCGCGGTCCCCTGCGCGACGATCTCGCCACCGTGCTCGCCGGCGCCGGGGCCCATGTCGACGAGGTGGTCGGCGGCGCGCATCGTCTGCTCGTCGTGCTCGACGACGATCACCGTGTTGCCGAGATCGCGCAGCCGCTCGAGCGTGCGGATGAGCTTCGCGTTGTCGCGCTGGTGCAGCCCGATCGAGGGCTCGTCGAGGATGTACAGCACGCCGACGAGCGACGAGCCGATCTGCGTGGCGAGGCGGATTCGCTGCGCCTCGCCGCCGCTCAGCGTCGCCGCCGCGCGATCCATCGACAGGTAGCCGATGCCGACGTTCTCGAGGAAGTGCAGGCGCTCCTCGATCTCGCGCAGGATCAGGCGCGCGATGTGGCGCTCCGTCTCGGTCAGGTCGACCTCGTGCAGCCAGCGCAGCGCCGCGCGCACGCTGAGCTTCGCGTAGTCGTGGATCGCCATGCCGGCGACGAGCACCGCGCGCGACTCGGGCCGCAGCCGCGCGCCCGCGCAGGCCGGGCACGCGCGCATGCTCATGTACTCCTCGATCTTCTCGCGCGAGAACTCCGAGTCCGTCTCGCGGTAGCGGCGCTCGAGGTTGGGGATGATCCCCTCGAAGCGCGTCTGGTAGGAGCGCCGGCGGCCGTAGCGATTGCGGTAGGTGACCTGCACCGGGTCGCCGTTGGTGCCGTAGAGGAAGAGGTCGCGATCCTCGTCGGCGAGCTCGCTCCACGGCGCCTCGAGGTCGACGCCGTAGCGCTCGGCGATCGCCTCGGCGATCTGCTCGTAGTAGTTCGACGAGCTGTTGGCCCAGGGCGCGAGCGCGCCCTCCCCGATCGACAGCGCCGCGTCGGGCACGATCAGCTCGGGGTCGATCTCGCGCTGGGAGCCCAGCCCGGTGCAGCGCTCGCAGGCGCCGTGCGGCGAGTTGAAGGAGAACATCCGCGGCTCGAGCTCGGGCATCGAGGTGCCGCACTTCAGGCAGGCGAACGACTCGCTGAAGGTGAGAACCTCGGGATGTGCGGGATCGGGGTCCTCGCGCGGCGTCAGCTGCACCTCGACGATCCCGTCGGCCAGCCCGACCGCCGTCTCGACCGAGTCCGCCAGGCGCTTGCGCACGTCGTGGCGCATGACGAGCCGGTCGACGACGACCGAGACGTCGTGCTTGAACTTCTTGTCGAGCGTGGGCGCGTCCTCGATGGCGTACATCTCGCCGTCGATACGCACGCGCTGGAAGCCCTGCTTCTGCCAGTCCGCCAGCTCCTTCCTGAACTCGCCCTTGCGGTCGCGCACCACCGGCGCCAGCAGCAGCAGCCGCGTGCCCTCGACGTTGATCTCGCGCGCCTCGGCGAGCGGCAGGTCGAAGGCGATCGACAGCCCCGTCTGCCCCTTGGCGATGTTCGAGCGGTACAGCGCGTTTGACTTCTTCGCCGTCGAATGCCCTGCGTACGTGCGCATCAGCCACGGCCGGTCGCGCTCGGGCAGGCGGTGCGCGGGGGTCTCGCTCATCGCCCCGCGAATCGTACTCGCGGCCCATCGCATGCGCAGGTATGGTGCGCGCCGAACGGGTAGGTGCCCAGGGCACAGCAACTGCGGGAGGAACGTATGTCCGAGGAACGTATGTCCGAGGAACATGTGAGCGACGAAGACGTAGAGGGCTCGCTCAGCGAGGACGAGGCAAGCCCAGAGGTCGCCGACGAGCTCAGCGACGCGAAGGAAGCCCACAGGGACCAGGCCGGCGATCCCGGTGCCACGGAGGGTCAGGGCGTCGAGACCGGGGTCATGGGCCACGCTAAGCCGGACACCGGCGGCACCGACGAGGCACCGCAGAGCGAGGTTCCCGAGGGCGTCGACGCGCTGACCGACGAGCAGATCCAAGCCGCCCAGGAGCGCGGCGGTGGTGGTGGCGGCGACGACGACGACGGCGCGCTCGACGTCTCCTCGATCATGCAGGAAGGCGGCGCAGAAGGCGACGCAGGCGACGAGACCGGCGAAGACGCGTAGCGGCGGGCGCCGCGATCTTCGAGCTTCCACGTCGTTCGCCCGGCCGCCGGCGCTTCTGCGCCCGGCGACCGGCGGGCGATCGCGCGCTCCACTAGCGTCACCTCGATGCGCGCGATCGACGTCTGCCACCAGGGCCGTGAACATGTCATCTGCGCCTGGCAGGTCGACGACGTGATCGTCGATCCCGGGCCGGAGTCGAGCGTCGACGAGCTGCTGGATGCGCTCGGCGGCGAGCAGCCGCGGGCGCTGCTGCTGACGCACATCCACTTCGACCACGCCGGCGCCGCCGGTGCGCTCGTGCGCGAGTGGCCCGAGCTCGAGGTCTGGGTGCACGAGCGCGGCGCCCGGCACCTCGCCGACCCGACGCGCCTCGTCGCGTCCGCCAAGCGCCTCTACGGCGAGGACTTCGACCGGCTATGGGGCGAGGTCGTGCCGGTCGCGCAGGACAACCTGCGCGTGCTTCGCGGCGGCGAGTCGATCGGCGGCTGGGACGTGGAGTACACGCCCGGCCATGCCTCGCATCACGTGTCGTACCGCCATCGCGACAGCGGCTGGGTCTTCGCCGGCGACACCGCCGGCGTGCGGCTGCCGCCCGGCACCCTGGTGCTGGCCCCGACGCCGCCGCCGGACTTCGACCTCGAGGCGTGGCGCGCCTCGATCGACACGCTCGAGGCCTGGGATCCGCAGGCGCTGGCGATCACGCACTTCGGCGACTACGGCGACGTCGCCGAGCACCTCGACCGCCTGCGCGAGGCGCTCGCGCGCCTCACCGAGCTGGCGAAGGTCACCGACCGCGACGGCTACGCGGATGCGCTGCGCGCCGAGATGCGCGCGGCGCTGGACGACCGCACGGCGGCCTCGTGCGCGCAGGCGATGCCGCCCGAGGATCAGTGGCTCGGGATCGACCGCTACCACAGCCGTACGCGAGAAGCTGGCGCGCCGGGCTGAGCGTTCGTATCCTTTGACCGATGAGTCAGACGATCGAGAAGCCGCGGATCGACGGCCCGGGCAGCGGCCTCGGCGGCCACTGGCGCGTCATCGTCCGCAACGACAACCACAACACCTTCGATCACGTCGCGCACACGCTCGCCCGCTACATCCCGGGTGTCAGCGTCGAGCGGGGCTACCGGATCGCCGACACGATCCACCGCAGCGGCCTGGCGATCGTGTGGACCGGGCACCGCGAGGCAGCGGAGTTGTACTGGGGCCAGCTCGGCGGCGCAGGCCTGACGATGGCCCCGCTCGAGCAGGACTGAGCGACCTCCGCGTCGGCGAGAAGTCCGACGTGCCGCGCGTGTGCGAGGCTTTGCGGCAGGGTGAGCGACGGGGGTATCACCAACGCCGATCGGGCGGTCCGCGAGCGCATGTTGCTGCGCGCGTATCACGAGGACGGCGACACGCGCGCGCGCGATACGCTCGCCGAGGAGATGGTGCCGCTCGCGCGCGCGCTCGCCGGGCGCTACAGCGGCCGCGGCGAGCCGATCGACGACCTCGTACAGGTCGCATGCGTCGGGATCATGAAGGCGATCGAGGGGTTTGACCTGTCGCGCGACGTGCGCTTCTCGTCCTACGCGACGCCGACGGTGCTGGGGGAGATCAAGCGCCACTTCCGCGACAAGACCTGGGCGATGCGCGTCCCGCGCGGGATGCAGGAGCTGCAGATCGAGATCGCGAAGGCGCGCGACGAGCTGACGACGAGGCACGGCCGCTCGCCGACGGTCCAGGAGCTCGCCGACGCGGTCGAGCAGCCCTTCGAGGAGGTGCTGATCACGATCCAGAGCCAGGAGGCACGCCGCACGCGCTCGCTCGACGAGCCGACCGGCGAGGACATGACGCTGGCCGACTCGATCGGCGCCCGCGACCCCGACATCGGCCGCGCGGAGATGCGCGTCCTGCTCGACGACGCCTTCGAGGTGCTCTCCGAGCGCGACCGCGAGGTGCTGCGGCTGCGCTTCGCCGAGGACCTGACGCAGACGGAGATCTCGCGCGTCGTCGGCGTCTCGCAGATGCAGGTCTCGCGCATCATCCGCCAGGCGCTGCGCACGCTGCGCACGGACATCGACCGCGACGACGAGCGCAGCGACGCGGCCTAGCGCGGACGGCTCGCGCCCGCAAGAGCGCGAGCCGTCGGGCGGCAGGAGCCCGAACCGGCGCCCGACCTCCATCTGGTCGAAGACCACGAAGTTCGAGACGACGGTGCCGTCGCGGACCGTGAAGTGGTCGATCCCGTCCAGCTCGATCCGCCTCCCGGTCGGCTCGATCCCCGCCCACGCCGTGCCGGTGTGCGTCCCCGTCAGGTGCCAGCGGACGAACACCGCGTCCCCTTCGGCCGCG
>JAHWJE010000137.1 GCA_019348575.1 Actinomycetota bacterium
CTTCGGTGCGATGGCTACGAGGGCCCGGCTGGCGCTGTCGCGCTTAACGGGGCTGTATATGATCGAGCGCATCGAGCGGGGGGCGGGTGGGTCCAAATCCGAGCCGCTGAAGTTCGACTTCAAGGCGCCGGCGCGCAGCGGGCGCGTCGTCTTCGAGATGACGGGCGGGCGGATCGAGGTGGGCGATCCGCCGAAGGTCCTGCTCGAGGACGCCGAGCTGTGGCTCGAGCGCGGCGAGCACGTCTCGCTCGTCGGCCCCAACGGCGCCGGCAAGACGACGCTGATCGACACGCTCGCCGGGATCCGACCGCTCGCCGCGGGCAGGCTCTCGACCGGGCACAACGTCAAGCTCGGCCATCTGTCGCAGCACGCCGACGAGATCGGCCGCGGCGCGGGCGGCCGCGCGCGCACGGTCATCGAGGCCTGCGGGATCCACACCGGCCTGCCGCCGCAGAAGGCGCGCGCGCTGCTCGGGCGCTTCCTGTTCAGCGGCGAGGACGCCGAGAAGCCGCTCGACGGCCTGAGCGGCGGCGAGCGCCGGCGGCTGTCGCTCGCGATCCTCGTCGCGTCGGGCGCCAACGTGCTGATCCTCGACGAGCCGACGAACCACCTGGACCTCGAGAGCCGCGAGGCGCTCGAGGACGCCCTGCTCGCCTTCGAGGGCGCGCTGCTGCTCGTCTCGCACGATCGCGCGCTGCTGGAGGCCGTCGGGACCCGCACGGTCGCCGTGCTCGACGGGACGCTGCGCTCCTACGACGGCGGCTGGCAGGAGTACGTGCGCGTACGCGAGGAGCGGCGTCTTGCCGAGCGGGCGCCGAAGAAGGCCAAGCCGCCCGCGCCCCCGAAGCCCCTCGCCGCCGCGGCATCGAAGCCCAGGCCCAAGCCGCAGCCCGAGGCCGGGCCGAAGGGCAAGCCGAAGTCGACGGCGCAGGCGGCCGGCGCCAACTGCGCCGGCGAGCGGCTTGCCGCCGCGACGGCCGCAGCCGTCGTCGACGGCGCCAGCGCCAACGGCGGCTCGCGACCCGCCGCAGTGTCGAAGAACGCGCGCCGGCGCATCCGCGAGCTCGAACGCGAGATCGAGCAGGCCGAGGAGGCGCTGAAGCAGCTCGAAGCCGAGCTCGCCGAGCCCTCCGCGTGGTCGACCCCCGAGCGCACGGCGCAGTCGAGCGAGCGCCACGCGGCCGCCAAGCGCGCGGTCGAGGAGGCGTTCGCGCGCTGGGAGGTCGCCGTCTCGTAATCGTCGCGGTTCGTGGCGAAGGTGCTGCGAATCGCGCTGCACGGGTGCCACGACTGCTCGCGGTTCTGGCAGGTCCTGCGGCGAGGCCGCATGCTTCCACCGGTCAAGCGCGGTGGTGACACAATAATCGCACGTCAGCGGCTGCTACACGTTCGGTTCTTGTCACAACACGCAACGGGCAGCTCTAGGCGAACGCAGCCGCGTGGGCCACCATCCAGGCATGACCCAAGAGCTCGCCTGGGGCCGGCGCTACCTCATGTGCCCGCCGACGCACTTCGACGTCTCCTACTCGATCAACCCGTGGATGGATGTCGCGGTGAAGGTCGACCGCGAGCGCGCGCAGCGCCAGTGGGACGCCCTCGTCACGACGCTGCGTGACGCCGGCGCCCAGGTGCAGACGCTCGCGCCGCAGCCGTCGCTCCCGGACCTCGTCTTCACCGCCAACCTCGGCATCGTCGACGGCGACACGTTCATCGCGGCCCGCATGCGCCATCGCGAGCGCCAGGACGAGCCCGCCCGCGCCGAGGCCTGGTTTCGCGAGCACGGCTACGACGTGCGGCGCCTGAGCGACGACGTCGTCCAGGAGGGCGCGGGCGACGCGCTGCCCTTCGAGGGCACGCTGATCGCCGGCTACCGCACGCGCTCGTCGGCCTCCTCCTACGTCGAGATCGCGCGCCTGACCGACGCGCGGATCCTGCCGGTCGAGCTCGTCGACGAGCGCTTCTACCACGTCGACATCGTCTTCTGCCCGCTCGACGCGCGCAGCGCGCTGCTCGCGCCGTCCAAGCTCGACGCCGAGGGCAGCCGCCTCGTCCAGGAGCTCGTGCCCGACCCGATCCTGCTCACCGACGAGGAGGCCGCGGCGTTCTGCGCGAACGCCGTCGTCGTCGGCCGCACCGTGGTCATGCCGGCGTGCTCAGCGCGGCTGGACGGCGAGCTGCGCAGCCGCGGCTTCACGCCGGTCGTCGTCGACGTCTCGGAGTTCCTGAAGGCCGGCGGGGGCCCGCGCTGCCTGACGCTCGCGCTCGACGTGAAGCTCTCCCGCCAGGACGCCGCGGCGCTCGCAGACCGCTACACGGCGCACAACTACCACCCGCTGCCGGTGACGGTGACCTACGCCGAGGGCTCGTGGGTGCACGACGACCGCGGGCGGCGCTACCTGGACGCGCTCAGCGCCTACAGCGCGCTGAACTTCGGCCATCGCCACCCGCGGCTCGTCGGCGCCGCCGTCGAGCAGCTCGGACGCGTGACGCTCACGAGCCGCGCGTTCTCCAACGACCAGCTCGGGCCGTTCGCGCGCGACCTCGCCGCGCTCACGGGCAAGGAGCGGGTGCTGCCGATGAACACCGGCGCCGAGGCCGTCGAGACCGCGATCAAGGCCGCGCGCAAGTGGGGCACCGAGGTCAAGGGCGTGGCGCCCGGCCGCGCGACGATCATCGTCTGCGACGGCAACTTCCACGGGCGCACGACGACGATCGTCTCGTTCTCCGGCGACCCGGTCGCGCGCGACGGCTTCGGCCCGTTCACGCCCGGCTTCGCCAGCGTCCCGTTCGGCGACGAGGCCGCGCTGGAGGCGGCGCTGCGCGAGCACGGCGACGACGTCGTGGCCTTCCTCGTCGAGCCGATCCAGGGGGAGGCGGGCGTGATCGTCCCGCCCGACGGCTACCTGCGCGCCGCGCGCCGCCTGTGCAGCGCGCACGACGTGCTGCTGATCGCCGACGAGATCCAGTCGGGGCTGGGCCGCACGGGGCGCACGTTCGCCTGCGATCACGAGGCCGTCGTGCCCGATCTCTACGTCCTCGGCAAGGCACTCGGCGGCGGGATCGTCGCGCTGTCGGCGATCGCCGGCGACGACGGCGTGCTCGGAGTCTTCGCGCCCGGCACGCACGGCTCGACGTTCGGCGGCAACCCGCTCGCCTGCGCCGTCGGCCGCGCGGTGCTCGAGCTGCTCGCCTCCGGTGAGCCGCAGGCGAGCGCGGCGCGGCAGGGCAGCCGGCTGCGCGCAGCGCTCGACGCGGCCGCGCCGGCGGCGCTGAGCGCGATCCGGTCGCGCGGGCTGTGGTTCGGCCTGGACCTGCACGCCGGTCACGGCAGCGCCCGGCAGGCGTGTGAGCGGCTGCTCGCCGCAGGCGTCCTGGCGAAGGACACGCACGAGCAGACGGTGCGGCTGGCGCCACCGCTGACGATCACCGCCGCCGAGCTGGACTGGCTGATCGAGCGGTTGCTCGACACGCTCGCGGTCGGCGAGCCGTTGCGGCTCGCGCCGGCGCCGCAGCCGTCATCGTTCGCGGCATAGACGAGATCGACCGCCGCATCGTCGCCGAGCTGCTCGAGGACGGCAGGCTGAGCCTGGCGGAGCTCGGCGAGCGCGTAAGCCTCTCGTCGCCGGCGGTCAAGCGCCGCGTCGACCGGCTGCGCGAGACCGGCGTCATCACGGGCTTCACCGCGATCGTCGACCCGGCCGCGCTCGGCCAGCGCACCGAGGCGTTCGTCGAGATCCACTGCGTCGCGAACATGAGCCCGATGGCGCTGCGCGAGCGGCTCGCGGGGGAGCCCGAGATCATCGCGGCGTACACCGTCACCGGCGAGGCGGACGCGCTCGTGCAGGTGCGCGCAAACGACGTCGCCCATCTCGAGACGGCGCTCGAGCGGATCCGCACCGACCCCGGCATCGCGCGCACGAAGACGATCATCGTGCTCAGCCGGCTGATCGCGCGCGGCGAGCCCTGATGCGGCCACTGTGAGCAAGCGCACGATCAGCGACCAGTGGGCTGGGGACACTGTTCCCGTGATCGCGCAGCTGCACCGGTCGATGGTGGCGGTCCCGGCTTCGGTTCCGGCATTGCGCCGCGCGGTCGCCGCCTTCGCGCGGTCGGCAGGCATTGGCGAGCCGCTGCTGTCCGCGGTCAAGCTCGCGGTCTCCGAGGCGGTGACGAACGCGGTGCTGCACGCCTATGTCGGGCGGCGACCCGGCCCCGTGCACGTGGCGGCGTGGCTGGAGGACGACTGCCTCGTCGTCGAGGTCTCCGACGAGGGCGGCGGGATGATGCCGCGCCTGGACAGCCCCGGGCTCGGCGTCGGGCTGCCGTTCATCGCCGACACCGCCGACGCGCTGGACATCTCGAGCTCGCCGCACGGCGGCACCCAGCTGCGGATGTCCTTCGCGCTGCGCGCTCCGCAACCTTGCGCTTGAGTCGCAACCGCGCGCGCGTTAGCTTTCCGCGCCCGATGTCACGCCGACTCCTACTCTGCAGCGTGCTGCTGCTTGCCGCGCTCACCGCGGTCCTGCCGACCGCGACGGGCGGCGCGCACCCAGGCGAGGCCCACGACGTCGCCCAGTCGCCTGCCGTCGGCGGCAAGGGTCTCTTCGCGAACCTGGCCGGCGCTCGCCAGGCGAACGCCGCCGCGGCGCTCACGCGCGTTGCGACACCGCGCCAGGCGCCGACTCCCGCCGGCCCGTGCACGGACGCGGCGGCGAAGTCGATGCCGGTCGGCGACGGCCACCGCCACGACGACATCGCCTCGCACGCGTTCGCCTGCCGGATGCAGCAGGTCGCGTTCCTTCCGCTCACCGAGCAGCTCAAGGACCGCCCGAACGTGATCCTCGGCGAGATGGACGTCAAGGCCGACATCGCCGCGGTCGCGATCACGTATCCGCAGGCCGGCGTGCTGTTCTTCGACGTCTCCGATCCGTCGCAGCCGAGGTTCCTCTCGCGCTACGACGCGACGGAGTGCGACCAGCTGCTGATGGACATCAACTGCGGCGCGTTCGTCGACCTCGCCGCGGACGGCAGGACGGCCTACCTGTCGATCCAGAAGCTCACGCTGCTGCCGACGCTGCCGCTGGACCCCAACGCGCTCAACCAGGCGGGCCCGGGCGTCGACGTGATCGACCTCGCCAATCCGCGCAAGCCCGTCCGCACCCAGTTCTACCCGATCGCCGGACTGGGCGGCGTGCACACCGTGCGCTCGCACACGATCCCGAGCGGCCCGTCGAGCGCCGACAAGCCGCGCGCGCCCGGCGAGTACGTCATCTCCAACCAGAACGGCGTCGGGATCGACATCGCGAAGGTCACGAAGGTCGCCGGCAAGCGCTTCCTGACGACGGTGCGCAACCTCCAAAGCCGCGACCTCACGGCGACGATCGTCAACAACGAGGTCCACGACACCTTCATCCAGAACGATCCGCTCGACGGCCGCACCTACCTCTACAACGCCGCCGGCTTCGCGACGGGCTTCAGCGTCTACGACATCACCGACCCGTCTCGCTTCAAGCAGGTCGCCGAGTGGGACCTCACGCCCGAGTGCGACGAGGACTGGTACTCGCACACGATCGACGTC
>JAHWJE010000138.1 GCA_019348575.1 Actinomycetota bacterium
CAATGCTCAGGGGCGAGCCCGGTCCTCCTGGGGAGGCCGGACCGCCCGGTCCGGCCGGACCTGCCGGACCCGCCGGACCACAGGGCGAGCCGGGACCACAGGGCGAGCCCGGTCCTCCTGGGGAGGCCGGACCGCCCGGACCTGCCGGACCTGCCGGACCACAGGGCGAGCCGGGACCACAGGGCGAGCCGGGACCACAGGGCGAGCCGGGGGCGCGCGGCGCGCGCGGACCGCAGGGCGAGCCGGGACCGCCTGGGCCACCCGGGCCGGGCGGGGGCATCTTCCTCGGCCAAGAGGCCGATCGCAGCGTGCTGCCGCTGCAGCCCGACGGGGAGACGCTGGCGGTCACCCACATCAGACTGCCGCGCCCGGGACGCATCATGGTCTTCGGCCACGCGCGGCTGGTGACGTGGTGCGCGGAAAGGGGCATCCGCATCCGCGTGCACATCACCGACCCGCCGTGGCTGCCGGGCATCCCGGGCTCCGAGCGCCGCTCCGGCGAGGAGTCCGGAATCGTCCGGCTCGACACATGGGCGATCACCGACGTCAAGCCCGCCGGCGGCTACACGTTGCGGCTCATGGCGAAGTGCGACGACGGGACGCCGCTGGGCGAGCGCGGCGGTGGCAGCGAGTTCTCACTCGCGGCGATCCTGCTCGACGAGTAGCGACCGCTCAACACGGCCGCGCGCGGAACGTCCGGGGCGGGCCCGACCGTCCTCCTGGCAAGATCTGAGCCGATGTTCGGCCCGGGCACGTCGATCCAGCTCCTGCGCGTCTTCGGCATCCGGATCGGCGCCAACCCGAGCTGGTTCGTCGTCCTGTTCGTGTTCATCTACCTTGGCGCGAACCACTTTCGCCGCGAGCTCGGCGGGTCGGTCACGGAGGCCTACCTCGTCGCCGTGGCTGGGGTCTTCCTGTTCTTCGCCTCGCTCGTGCTGCACGAGCTCGGCCACGCGCTCGTCGCGCGGCGCGAGGGGATGTCGATCAGCGGCATCGACCTGTGGCTGTTCGGGGGCGTTGCGAGGCTCTCGCGCGACTCGCAGTCGCCGGGCGAGGAGTTCCGGATCGCCGCCGCCGGGCCGCTGGTGACGCTCGTCATCGTCGGCGTCTGCCTCGGGCTGATCGCGCTCGTGCGCGACGGCGCGGTGCTCGCCGCGTTCCTGGGCGACGCCGATGGCTCGCCGACGCTCGCGCTGCTCGTGTTCCTGGCCTGGATCAACGCGGCGCTGCTCGTCTTCAACCTCGTGCCGGCGTTCCCGCTCGACGGCGGGCGGATCGCGCGCTCGGCCGTGTGGCAGGTCACCGGCGACCGCGGCCGCGCCACGCGCATCTCGGGGCGCCTCGGCGAGGGCCTGGCCTACCTCCTGATCGGCTTTGGGATCTTTCTCGCCGCGCGCGGCGCGCTGCTCAGCGGCGTATGGCTGGCGGTGATCGGGTGGTTCATCGCACAGGCCGCTCGCGCAGCCGTCACGTCGACCGCCTTCAGCGAGCGCATCGAGGGGATCACCGTCGCCGACATCATGGATGCCGAGCCGGTCGCGATGCCCGCCGCAACGCCGCTCGCGCAGGCGCAGGACGAGTACTTCCTGCGCTACCGCTGGGACTGGTTTCCCGTCGTCGACGACGACGGGCGCTTCGTCGGCGTCGTGCGCGAGGCGCGCGTCGACGAGGAGATCGCCGCCGGCCGGCCGGCGCTCGCCGTCGGCGGGCTCGTCGAGACCGGCGACGCCGCCGCATGGCGCGTGCGCTGCGACACCCCGCTCGAGGCGCTGCTCGGCGACGAGCAGCTGCGCTCGCCCGCAGCCGCGCGCTCGACCGCTGGCGCACGCGCGCGGTGCGCGAGGAGACGGTCGACCAGGTGCGGCGCGCGCTCACCGCGGCGTTGCCGCAGCGACTGGCGTAGGCGCGCCCGGGGCGCGGTCTCCGGGTACACGGCAGGCCCGTACATATACTCGCCTCGTTGCCCGCACACGAAGTCCTCATCATCGGCGCCGGCCTCGCCGGTCAGCGCGCCGCCCTCGCCGCCGCCCAGTCCGGCGCCAGCGTCGCGATCATGAGCAAGGTCCATCCGGTCAGGTCGCACTCGGTCGCCGCCGCCGGCGGGATCAACGCCGCGATCGCGATCGACGACGACTGGACCGAGCACGCCTATGACACCGTGAAGGGCTCGGACTTCCTCGGCGATCAGGACGCGATCGAGATCATGTGCAGCGAGGCTCCCGGCGAGGCGATGCACCTCGAGCACATCGGCGTGACGTTTCACCGAAACGACAACGGGGAGCTCGATCTGCGCGCCTTCGGCGGCGCGTCGAAGAAGCGCACCGCCTACGTCGCGGACATCACCGGGCAGGCGATCCTGCACGTCCTCTACGAGCAGCTCATGCGCCATCACCTGACCGTCGAGCGCTACGAGGAGTGGTTCGCCACCTCGCTGATCCTCGACGACGACGGCCGCTGCGCCGGCGCCGTCGCGCGCGACATCCGCTCCGGCGCGATGGAGATCTTCGACGCGAAGTCGGTGATCCTCGCCAACGGCGGCAACGGCCAGTGCTACAAGCCGACGACGAACGCGCTGATCTGCACGGGCGACGGGATCTCGCAGGCCTACCGGATCGGGTGTCCGATCATGGACATGGAGATGGTCCAGTACCACCCGACGACGCTCGCCGAGAACGGCTTTCTGATCACGGAGGGCGCCCGTGGCGAGGGCGCGCACCTGCTGAACTCCGAGGGCGAGCGCTTCATGGAGAAGTACGCGCCCAACAAGATGGAGCTGGCCTCGCGCGACATCGTCTCGCGCGCCGAGCAGACGGAGATCAACGAGGGCCGCGGCGTCGGTCCCGACGGGCAGGGGATCTACCTCGACATCACCGTGGTGCCGAAGAAGCGCGTGCTCGAGGCGCTGCGCGAGATCGTCAACATCGGCCGCGACTTCGCCGGCACCGACATCACCCGCGAGCCGATCATGATCCGCCCCGGCCAGCACTACATCATGGGCGGCGTCAGGACCGACGTCGACGGCCAGACGCCGATCGCCGGCCTCTACGCCGCCGGTGAGGTCGCCTGCGTCTCGGTGCACGGCGGCAACCGGCTCGGCGCCAACTCGCTGCTGGACACGCTGATCTTCGGCCGCCGCTCGGGTGAGCACGCGGCGCAGCGCGCCAGGAGCATGCGGATGCCGCAGGCGCCGGGATCGCGGATGCGCGAGGACATCTCGATGATCGGCGAGATCCTCGATCGCCCGCACGAGGGGCGCCGGATCTCGGAGATCAAGCGCGAGCTCGGCGAGACGATGAACGAGTACGTCGCCGTCTACCGCGACGAGGAGGGACTCGAGAACGCCCACGAGATCGTCCACCGGCTCAAGGAGGAGGCCGCGAAGGCCTACGTCGACGATCGCGGCACCGTCTTCAACCAGGATGTGCTGGGAGCGCTCGAGCTGGGGTACATGCTCGACTGCGCGGAGGCGACGATCGTCTCGGCGATCGACCGCAAGGAGTCGCGCGGCGCGCAATTTCGGCTGGACCACCCCGAGCGAGACGACGAGGAGTGGCTCAAGCACATCAACGTGACGCGCGGCGCCGACGGGGAACCGCAGCTCTCCTACTCTGAGGTGACGATCACGCAATGGCAACCGGAAGTGAGGAAGTACTAGTGCGGCCCCGCAAGAGGAGTCACTGACCGTGGCCGAGTTCACGCTGAGACTGCGGCGCTACGACCCCGAATCGGGCGAAGCGCCCTACTGGGAGGAGCACACGGTCGACCTCGAGCCGCACCGCTCGGTGCTCGAGGGGATCCTCCAGGCCAAGGACCGCTTCGACGGCTCGATCGCGATCCGCTGCTCGTGCCGCGCCGCGATCTGCGGCTCCTGCGGGGTGAAGATCAACGGCCAGCCCGACCTCGCCTGTCACACCCACCTCCAGCGCGCCAGCAGGCGCTCCAAGGACGGCGTCATCGAGGTCGAGCCGATGGGCAACATGCCGGTGATCAAGGACCTCATCGTCGACATGGAGGCCGTGCACTGGAAGAAGATCCGGCGCGTCACGCCGTGGCTCATCGCCAAGCAGCCGGTGCCCGAGCGCGAGTACATCGTGCCGCGCGAGTCGATGGTCGACGTGACCCAGTCGATGGCCTGCATCCAGTGCGGCGCCTGCGTCTCTGACTGCCTCTCGATGGAGGTCGACCCCGAGTTCATCGGCCCGGCCGCGCTGGCGAAGGCCTACCGCTTCGTCGGCGACCCGCGCGACGATCAGCACTTCGAGCGCCTCAACGACCTCGCCGAGGACCCGCACGGCATCTATGACTGCACGCACTGCTTTGAGTGCATCTCGGCCTGCCCGAAGGGCGTCGCGCCGATGAACCAGATCATGCGCCTGCGGCGCCGCGCCGCCAACGACTTCGGGATCGAGGACCGCAACAACGGCCAGCGCCACGAGCACGCCTTCGTCTCGCTGGTCAAGCGGTACGGCATCCTCGACGAGGCCGAGCTGCTGCCGCGCTCCTACGGCGGCGACACACCGCTGGCGAAGTTCAAGCCCAGCGCCGCCGCCGAGCTTGCGAGCTCGCTGCCCACGATCGCCAAGGCGCTGCTGCGACGCAAGGTGACGCCCGCGGCGGTCCTCAGGCCGCACAAGCTGCCGCGCGCCGATCGCGAGCAGATCAAGCGCATCTACGACGAGGTCGAGGGACGCGAGGAGCGAGCCGAGTTCAACATCTACATCTCAGGGAAGGACGAGGATCGCTGACATGAAGGTCGCCTACTGGCCCGGCTGTGTGTCGCGCGGCTTCACGCCAGAGCTGCACGGCTCGATGGCGCGGATCGCGCCGCTGCTGGACATCGAGCTCGTCGAGCTGGACCGCGCGTCGTGCTGCGGCGCGGGCGTCATCGCAGAGCACAACCCCGAGCTCGCCGACACGCTCAACGCGCGGACGTTCGCGCTCGCCCAGCAGGCCGAGGGCACGGCGCTGATGATGAACATCTGCTCGACCTGCCAGGGCTCGCAGTCCGAGTGCCAGGAGCGGCTGGACGCAAGCGCCGAGTACCGCGCGCGGATCAACGCGTCGCTCGCCGACGAGGGCCTGACGTACGAGAAGGGCCTGACGAACAAGAACCTCCTCTGGCTGCTCGTCGAGGAGCTCGGCCTCGACGTGTTGCGCGAGCGCGTGCGACGGCCGCTGACCGACCTGCGCGTGGGGCCCTTCTACGGCTGCTACATCGTCCGCCCCGACGACCGCCTGGGGATCGACGACGACCACCCGCGCGAGACGTACCTCGCGCAGGTCCGCAAGGTGCTGCTCGACGAGCGGCTGGAGGTCGTGGACAACAACGACTGGCTCGCCCCGATGCAGATGGCGGACGTGCTGCGGCTGACGTCGCGCATGACGGTCGCGCAGATGCTGGAGCGAGCGGATTTCGCCGCGCGGTACCAGCAGCGGCGGCCGATCGCCGTCAGCGAGTTCCTGTACCCGCTGCTCCAGGGACAGGATTCCGTGGCGGTG
>JAHWJE010000139.1 GCA_019348575.1 Actinomycetota bacterium
GAGGCGGTCGCGCTGGCGCTCTCGCTCACGTGACCGCGGCCGCGGGGGCGGCCCAGCGGGTCGCCTTTGGAGCGTGAGCAGTCGTCGCTATCACGTGCGATAGCGGCGGCTGCTCGTCGCGCGTCAGGGACCCCGCAGCCGGGCCGTGCGCGAGCGCTCGAACTGCGGCGCGCACGGCGCCGGTGGCCTGTCGCTGGCGCGAAGCGGGTGGTCGGCGCATGCTGCGCGCGCGTGGCGGTAACGACACGACGTGGTGGGCGATCTCCTCGCACAGCCGCCGCCGGAGCGTCCGCGCGAGTCGCTGATGGCGCTGTCGGGGGCGGCGGCGGACTACGACGCGCTCGTCCGCCGCGCGCGCAACGCCGACTACGTCCTGCTCGGCGAGGCCTCGCACGGCACGCACGAGTTCTACCGCAGCCGCGCGGAGATCACGAAGCGCCTGATCGCCGAGGAGCGCTTCACGCTCGTCGCCGTGGAGGCCGACTGGCCCGACGCCTATCGCGTCAACCGCTTCGTGCGCGGGGCGAGCGACGACACGAGCGCCGAGCAGGCGCTGTCGGATTTTCGCCGCTTTCCGTCCTGGATGTGGCGCAACGCCGACGTCGCGGAGTTCGTGAGCTGGCTGCGCGAGTACAACGACGACCTGCCGGCGGGCGCGCGCAAGGTCGGCTTCTACGGGCTGGACCTGTACTCGATCTACACCTCGATCGAGGAGGTCGTGCGCTACCTCGAGGACGTCGACCCCGACGCCGCAGCCCGCGCGCGCGAGCGCTACTCCTGCTTCGGCCACTTCGGGCGCGACCCGCACGCGTACGCGCGCGAGACCGAGCTTCGCGGCGCGGAGTCCTGCCAGCGCGGCGCCGTCGCGCAGCTCGTCGAGCTGCGCGAGATGGCGGCGCGCGTCGCGTTGAGCAACGGCTGCCTCGACGAGGATCGCCGGTTCTACGCGGAGATGAACGCGCGCCTCGTCGTCGACGCCGAGCGCCACTACCGCGCGGTCTACGCCGCCGGGCAGGACAGCTGGAACCTGCGCGACCGCCACATGGCGCAGACGCTCGAGGAGCTCGTCGCGCACGCGCGCAGGCGCGAGGGCAGCGCGAAGGCCGTCGTGTGGGAGCACAACTCGCACGTCGGCGACGCGCGCGCGACGGACATGGCCGAGCTGGGACAGCTCAACGTGGGCCAGCTCATCCGGGAGCGCCACGGCGGACAGGCCTTCATCGCGGGCTTCACGACGTACACCGGCACGGTGACGGCGGCGTCGGACTGGGGCGGCGCGGCCGAGCGCAAGCACGTGCGCCCGGCGCTGCCGGGCAGCTGGGAGGACGTCTTCCACGAGCAGGGCGTCGCGGCGTTCTCGATCGACAGCGCCAACCTCGAGGGGCGCGCGCTGCAGCGCGCGATCGGCGTGGTCTACAGGCCGCAGACCGAGCTGCTGTCGCACTACTTCCGCGCGGCCGCGGGCGAGCAGTTCGACAGCGTGATCCACATCGACGAGACGCACGCGGTGGAGCCGCTGGAGCGCACGAGCGAGTGGGAGCGCGGCGAGCTGCCCGAGACGTATCCGTGGGGGCTCTGACGGGCGCGCGAATCGCCGCGGCCTTTGCGCTGAATCGTCACGTTGCACGCGTTCGGCGGCACGGATCGCTGCCTAGCCTCCAGGCGTGTCCGACCTCGATCGCCCGCGGCTGGCGCTCTACGTCGCGCTCGGCCTCGCCGTCTGCCTGCTGGGCGCGCGCTACGTCCTCGCGCAGGCCCGGTCGCCTGAGAGCGGCGCCGGCGCGGCTGCGCCCGCGGCGGCCTCGCGCGCCGGCGGTGGCGATCCGGACCTTCGCGTAGAGCGCGCAGACGGAGGACGCGTCACGGTGCACGTCGCCGGCGCCGTGCGGCGGCCGGGCGTCTACCGGCTCGCCGCGGGCGCGCGGGTGGACGACGCGCTGCGTCGCGCCGGGGGCGCGCGCGGGCGCGCGGATCTGACAGCGGTGAACCTCGCGGCGAAGCTCGAGGACGGACGGCAGGTGATCGTGCCGGAGCGGGCGGCGGCGCCGGCAGCCGCGGGCGGGGCTGGCCGGCCCGCGGCGCCGGGCGCGGGTGACGTCCCCGTCAACCTCAACACCGCGACCCTCGAGCAGCTCGACACGCTCGACGGCATCGGGCCCGGACTCGCGCAGCGCATCCTCGACTACCGCGAGCAGCACGGCGGCTTCACCCGCGTCGAGCAGCTGGGGGAGGTGCCCGGCATCGGCGCCAAGCGGCTTGCGACGCTGACGCCGCTCGTGACCGTCTGACATGAGCGGTGTGACGTGAGCGATCGTGTCGCCCGCGCGCAGACGGCGCTCGCGAGGCATCCGCGCCACGTCCTGCTCGCCGCCTCGATCGCGGGGCTGCTGAGCGGGCCGTCGTCGCCGGCTGTGCTTGCGCTGGCGATCGCCGTGACGCTCGTCGCGATCGGCCCGGCGCAGCTCGCGTTCGGCGCGCTCGTCGCGCTGCTCGCGGGGGCCGCGCTGGCCGACGCGCGGCTGGCTGCGCTTGACCGCAGCGCGCTCGTCTTCGGCGACGTCAGCGCGCAGGTGACGCTGCTCGAGCACCCGCGCACGCGCTCCTTCGACACGCGCGTCGCAGCCGCCCGGCTGCGCGGCGAGCGCGTGCTCCTGAAGGCTTCCGCGCGCGTGCGCTGGCCGCGATCCGCGGCGCCCGGCGCGGTGCTCGAGGTCGGCGGCCGGCTTGTGCCGCTGCGCCCGCACGACGCCTACGAGCGCCGCCGCGGGGCCCACGCGCTGCTGATCGCGTCGGCGATCCGCGCGACCGGCGCGCGCCGCGGCGGCATCCTCGGTGCGCTGGACGGCGTGCGCGCCCGCAGCGAGCGCGCGCTCACGAGCGGGCTGCCCGAGCAGCAGGGCGCGCTCGCGCGGGGGATGGTGCTCGGCCAGGACTCGGCGCTGCCGGCCGACGTGCGCGAGGACTTCCGCGCGACCGGCCTCTCGCATCTCGTCGCGGCGAGCGGCGCCAACGTCCTGCTGCTCGCGGCGCTCGTGCTCGCGCTGGGCGCCGCCGCCGGCCTCGGGCTGAGCGCGCGGCTGTGGCTTGCGATCGCGCTCGTCGCGGCGTACGTCCCGCTCGCCGGCGCCGGGCCGTCGATCCAGCGCGCCGCGGTGATGGGCGTCGCCGGGCTCGTCGCGGCGCTCGCGGGGCGCCCGTCGTCGCGCTGGTACGCGCTGCTGCTCGCCGCGGCGCTGACGCTCGCCTGGAACCCGCGCGCCGCCGCCGACGCCGGCTGGCAGCTGAGCTTCGCCGCGGTGCTCGCGATGCTCGCGCTCGTGCCCGGCCTGCGCGCGCGGCTGGTCGCCGCCCGCATCCCGCGCGCCCTCGCCGAGGCGCTCGCCGTGACCGCCGCCGCCACGCTGGGCACGGCGCCGCTGATCGCGCTGCACTTCGAGCGCCTCTCGCTCGTGTCGCTGCCCGCGAACCTGCTCGCGGCGCCGGCGGTCGCGCCCGTCATGTGGCTCGGGACGATCGCCGCAGCGCTGGGCCAGGTCGCGCCGCTGCTGGCGGCGCCGGTCGCGGCGCTGGCGGCGCTGGCGCTCGGATACCTCACGTGGCTCGCCGCCGCCGCGGCGGCGCTGCCGTTCGCCGACGTCGCCGTGCCGTCGCCCGGCGTGCGCGGGGTCCTCGCCACCTACGCCGCGGCGGCAGGCGCGGCGCTCGCCTGGCGGCGGCTGCGACGCAGGGGCAGGCGCGCGACCGCTGCCGTGCTCGCGGTCGGCTCGATCGCCGCGGTCACAGCGCTCGCCGCGGGCCGCGGAGCGGGTCACCCGCCCGACGACCTCACGATCTCGTTTCTCGACGTCGGCCAGGGCGACGCGACGCTGATCCAGCACGGCGACGCCGCCGTGCTCGTCGACACCGGCCCGCCGGGCGGGCCGCTGCTGTCGCGGCTGCGCCGCGCGGGCGTGCGCCGCCTCGACGTGCTCGTCGTCACGCACGACGCGACCGATCACGACGGCGAGACGGCGCCGCTGCTCGCCGCGATGCCGGTCGGCCTCGTGCTCGACGGCGAAGAGGTCACGTCGGGCGGCGAGGTGCGCCGGCTTGCAGCCACGCGGGGCATCAGGCGGATCGCCTCCGACGCCGGGCAGGTGATCCGCGCGGGCTCGCTGCAACTGCGCGTCCTATGGCCGCCCCGCGAGCCCGCCGCGCCGGCCGGCGCGGAGCCCAACGACCGCGCGACCGTGCTGCACGTGCGCGACGGCGACTTCGACCTGCTGCTCACCGCCGACGCCGAGTCCGACGTCCTCTCCGCGCTGCACCTGCCGGTCGTCGAGGCGCTCAAGGTCTCCCATCACGGCAGCGACGACCCGGGGCTGCCGGGGCTGCTGGCGCGCCTGCGCCCGCAGGCGGCGGTGATCGAGGTCGGCGCGCGCAACAGCTACGGCCATCCGACCCCCGCGACGCTGGCGGCGCTCGGCGCCGCGGTGCCGGTGATCCGCCGCACCGATCGCGACGGCACCGTGCAGATCACCGTCACGGAGGGGCGGCTGCGCGTCAGCGGACCTCGCCGCGTCGCAGGCGCTCGATGATCGCGCCGACCCGGCGACGTGCATCGGCGCGGTCGGTGAAGGCGATGTAGGGCTCACCGCGCGTCGCGGCCCACGGGACGAGCACGTCGAAGTCCAGCTCGCGGATCAGCTCGAGGCTGCGGACGTACGCCTCGCGGTCGCTTGACGACAGCACCGCGGCGACCCATTCGCCGCCGTCGAGGTAGATCGTGTCGCCCGTGAACAGGAGGCGATGCTGGCCGCTGTCCCAGAGATAGGCGCTCGCGCCCGGGGTGTGGCCAGGCGTGGGGATCACCTCGAAGTCCTCGTCGAGCACGTGGCGCTTGGAGAACGTGCCGCGGATGGCGCAGCGCTCGCTCACCGATTCGCGCTCGGACTCGTGCACGAAGAGCGGAGCGTCGACCCGCTCGGACGCGAACAGCGCCTCGTGGCCGTGATTGAGATAGTGGCGCGAGATGCCGCCCAGCTGCTTGACGGCAGGCGCGTCGGCGCGCACGGTCGTCGTGCTGTAGATCAGCAGGTTGCCGCGATCGCGGCGCAGGAGGAAGGCGCGAATGTCGTGCGACGGGGCGAAGGGCAGCGGCTCGGGCGCCAGCGCGTAGAGGCCCTCGATCTCGGTCGCGAGGTCCTGCGCGGTCTGCGCCGGCTCCGAGGACCGGGCGGGCAGGCCGTGGCTCGCCACCGCGCGGTCGTAGTTGAGCCGGATCAGCTCGACCACGTCGCGTACGTCGTCGTCGCTGTCGATCCTGCGCGCGGCGTAGCCCGGCTTGCCGGGGACCGGAACGTAGCGCTGGCGCTCCGCTGAGTCCCCTACCGCCCACCGCGGCGACCCGAGCAGAACCGGAACGATCCGCACTCCGCGCCTAGCTGCGTCCGCGAACAGGCGGTCGTAGCGCCCCCAGTTGTAGACGTGCTTGGAGCAGGAA
>JAHWJE010000013.1 GCA_019348575.1 Actinomycetota bacterium
CCTCCAGCGCGGTCCATACCGCACGGCAGGCGAGCGCGCGCATCCAGCGCCCGCGCTCCGGCGTCGCCTCGTGCGTGCCGACCTCGAAGAACCACTTCGCCGCGCTGCCGAACAGCTCGATCTGGTCGATCGTCTGCCCGGCGCCGACCTCACGCAGCTCGGGCGGCCGGTCGGCCGTCAGCACGACCAGCGCCACGCGCGCCTGGAAGGCCTCGATGACCGCCGGCGCGAGGTTCGCCGCCGCGGTCCCCGACGTGCACGTCACGGCGACCGCGCGGCCGCTGCGCTTGGCGGCCCCGAGGGCGAAGAAGCCTGCGCAGCGCTCGTCGATGTGCGAGAAGCAGCGCAGCCGCTGCTCGCGCGCAAGCGCGAGCACGAGCGGCGAGGAGCGCGAGCCCGGCGAGGTGCAGGCCTCGCGCACCCCGCAGCGCGCCAGCTCGTCGGCGAACGCGCGCAGCAGCAGATGGGTGTCGGCGTGGGCGGGCATGATGGCGGCGTGCCCGAGCCGCTGCTCCTCCTCCACGGCTTCATGCAGACCGGGCGCGGCTGGGACGAGGTGGTGCGCCACCTCGACGGCGAACGCTACCGCCCGCTTGCTCCCGACATCCGCGGTCATGGGGCTGCCGCGGCGCGCCGGCCCGTCGACTTCGCCTCCTGCGTCGAGGACGTCGCGCGGCTCGCCGGTCCGCGCTTCGCCCTGGCGGGGTACTCGCAGGGCGGCCGCCTCGCGCTGCACGTGGCGCTCGCGCATCCCGCGCGGGTGACCCGGCTCGTGCTCGTCTCCGCGACCGCCGGCATCGAGGACGAGGCCGAGCGCGCGCGGCGTCGCGCCGCCGACGAGCAGCTCGCAGCCTGGATGGAGGACGACGGCCGGCTGATGAGCGAGGTCGCCGACCGCTGGGCCGCACAGCCGCTGTTCGCCGGCCAGCGCGAGGAGATCGCCGCCGCCGCGCGCGCCCGCACCGGTCATGCGGCGACCGCGCGCCACGCCTCGCGCTCGGCCGCGAACGCCGCCTGCTGGCGGCGCCGGAACGTCGCGATCGCGCCGGCGTGCTCGTCGACGAAGCGCGCGTGGTCGGCGAGGCGAAAGGAGGCCGGCTCGGTGCGCGGCTCGAGCTCGCCGGCCAGCAGCGCCGCGCGGCGGCGCTCGAGCTCATCGGCGTCGACGGGGAAGAAGCGCAGCTGGTCGAACGGCCGCAGCAGCCAGGGCGTGCCGCCGGCGATCCGGCGCGGGTCCCAGACCTGCGTCGTGCGGCCGACGAGCTGGTAGCCGCCCGGGCCCTCCATCCCGTAGACGCACAGGTAGGCGCCACCGATCCCGACGGCGTTCTCCGGCGTCCAGGTGCGCGCCGGGCTGTACTTCGTCGTGACGAGCCGGTGGCGCGGGTCCAGCGGGACCGCGACCGGCGCGCCGAGGTAGACGTCGCCGAGGCCGAGCACGAGGTAGCTCGAGGAGAAGACGATCTCGCGCACCTGCGCGCGATCGGCGAGCCCGTTGACGCGGCGGATGAACTCGATGTTGTCCGGACACCAGGGGGCGTCGGGCCGCACCAGGCGCATGTAGCGCTCCATCGCCTCGCGCGCCGAGGGGTCGTTCCACGACAGCGGCAGGTGCACGATCCGGCCCGGCACCTCGAGCTCGTCGACCTCGTCGAGGTCGCCGGCCAGCTCCGCGATCCGGCGGCGCAGCTCGCCGGCGGCGATCTCGCGCGGGTCGAACTGCACCTGCAGCGAGCGCACGCCGGCCGTCAGGTCGCCGACGCCGGGCAGCGCCTGCGCCTCCAGCCGCGTCTGCAGCGTGTGGGCGCGCAGCCGCAGCCGCAGGTCCAGCCGCCGCTCGCCGAACTCGACGAGCAGGGCGCGGTCGCCGCACGAGCGCACGACGACGCCGGCGGGCAGCCGCGCCGGCGCGCAGCTCGCCGCTCGCCACGGGCGGGCGTGCGACTCCAGGCAGCGCTCCTGGCGCACGTCGAGCGCGGCGGCGTCGTGCGCCCCGACGACCTCGAGGCGGACGCGGTCGCCCGGACGCAGCTGGCCGAGCTTCCACAGGTCGGCGCCGATGACGGCGGCCGGCGACACGAAGCCGCCCAGCGACGGGCCGTCGGGACCGACGAGCACCGGTGCGTCGCCGGTGAAGATCAGCGACCCGACGACGTAGGCGTTGTCGTGCAGGTTGGACGGGTGCAGGCCGGCGTCGCCGCCGTCGCTGCGCGCCCAGGCCGGCGCGCGGCCCTCCAGCCGCACCCCGGTGCGGTCGGACTGCGCGCCGACGGTCCAGGTGGCGGTGAAGATCTCGCGCAGGTCACCGGCGGTGAGGTACTCGGCGACGTCGTGCGGGCCGCGCCGCACGCGCAGCGTCCAGTCGTGGCGGATGACCGGTCGCAGCGGCAACAGCACGGGGCGGCTGGGGCCGCGCGCCCCGGCGTCGATCGCCAGGCGGTCACCGGCCCTGAGCGCACGGCCCTCGTGGCCGCCGAAGCCGCCGAGCGGGAACG
Source organism: Actinomycetota bacterium (assembly GCA_019348575.1). Next base: position 2,496 of record JAHWJE010000013.1, read on the forward strand.
TCGCGCGGCTGCCGAGCACGGCCGGCACGCGAATCCCGCCGGTGACCGCGAGGTAGGAGCGCAGGCCCGGCCCGCGCGCCCAGCGCAGCGCGAGCTCCTGCCCCGCCGCCACGGCGACCGGCTGCCACAGCGCGACGTCGCGCTCGTCGTCCAGGCGAGCCCCCATCTGCGCGCCGCCGAGGACGATCGTCGCGGCGCAACCGAAGCGCACGTGCAGGCCGCCGACCGTGATCTCCACGGCGGCGGTGCCCGAGGCGTTGCCCGCCAGCCGGTTGGCGAGGCGAAACGACAGCGCGTCCATCGGTCCCGACGGTGGGACGCCGACGGGCCACAGGCCCTGGCGGCCGGGATATTCCTGCACGGTCGTCATCGGACCGCCGGCGACGACCTCGATCGTCACCGGCCCACCTGCTCGGGCGCGTCCCAGACGAGCAGCCGCACCGCGGTCGGGTCGTAGGCGTTGCACGGGTTGTTGAGCTGCGGGCAGTTGCTGATCAGCACGATCACGTCGCATTCGGCGCGCAGCTCGACGTACTTGCCGGGCGCCGACAGCCCGTCCTCGAACGTCAGCCCGCCCTCCGGCGTGACCGGCACGTTCATGAAGAAGTTGACGTTGTGCGTCAGGTCGCGCTTGTCGAGCCCCCACGCGAGCGCCTGCGCGAGGAAGGTCTGGCGGCAGGCGTGCATGTGGCGCGTGTGCTCGCCGTAGCGCACGACGTTGCTCTCCTGCGAGCAGGCGCCGCCGATCGTGTCGTGGCGGCCGCAGGTGTCGGCGACGATCTCCACCAGCGGCCGTCCCGAGCCCGTCAGCAGCCGCGAGCCGGTCGTCAGGTAGATCGAGCCCTGCTCGCGGATCGTGTCCTGCGCGCTGTAGCGCTCGGCCGGGTCGTCGGCGTCGTAGAACAGCGTGTCGACCGCCTGGTTGCCCTCGAGGTCGACGATCCGCAGGTGCTGCCCGGCGCTCAGCCTTCGCATCCAGCCGTCGCCGGGCTGGACGATCTCGTCGAGGACCGCGTCGGACGGATCCAGGCCGCTGCTGACGAGCACGTCGGTCATGCGGTCCTCCCTCCAGGCTGGTCGCGTTCGGTGGCGGCAAAGCCGCGCTCGTTCTCGGGGCAGGCAAGGCGGACGGGGTCGTCGGGCCCCGCCGGCCCGACCGCGTCGACGGCCAGCCCGACCGGCCGCGGCGCCCATTCGGCGCTGCGGTCCAGCGGATGCGGAGCGGCGTTGAGCAGCACGAGCACGTCGCTGTCGGCGCGCAGCACGACGCGGCTTCCCGGCGCCGAGCTCGCGCGATGAAGCCGCAGCCGGCCGGCGGCGTCGACGGTGACCTTGCTGAACAGGTTGATCGTGGCCGCGAGGTCGCGCGCCGCGAGGTCGTGCTTGGCGAGCTCGAGCAGCAGCTCCTCGCGCGCGCCGCGGCGCATCGCGTTGCGGTCGGCGGCGAAGCTCGTCGAGCCGTGCAGTGCGTCGACGTCGGACTGGCGCCCGTGGCCGCACAGCGGGTCGTGCCAGCCGCACGTGTCCTCGATCACCGAGGCCAGCACGCGGCCCATGTCGCAGTACAGCGCGACCCCGGCCGTGATGCGCGCGACGTGCTGCGCCTTCAGCGTGTCGGGCACGTTGAGCCGCGCGCTCGGGCGGGCCGCGTCGACGAGCAGCAGCGCGACGTTCGCCCCGCCCTCGAGGTCCTCCAGCTCCAGGGCGCTGCCGCGCCGCAGCACCGCCGACCACGTCGCGCCGCCGGGCAGCACCTGCCGCGCGACGGCGCTGACGAGCTCGCTCATCGCGCCACCCCCTGCTCGACGGCGACGCCATCGGCGATCGCGATCGCGCGGTCGGGCGGCCGGCGCATCGCGCCGCGCGCGGCGAACCCGGCGAGCGCGACGATCGCGACCATCAGCAGCGCCCCGTAGTTGACATACCAGGCGGCGTCGGGCAGTCGCGGCCAGGCGATGTTGACGATCTCGAACGCCAGCCAGGCGGCCGCGGCGACGTTGACCGCCAGCCCGAGGCGGCCGATGTTCCACTCCCCCCGCCGCCAGCCGCCGCGCAGCCGCACCCGCAGCGACGCCATCACCGGGAAGGCGAAGGCGATGTAGAAGCCGACGGTGGCGATCGACAGCAGCGTCGCGAAGGCGTTCTCGCTGAGCGTCACAAGCCCGAAGGCGGCGGCGGCGACGGCCGAGGCGGCGATCGCGTTGCGCGGCAGGCGGTACTCGCCCGACAGGCGCCCCAGCCACGCGGCGGCGGGCAGCTCACCGTCGCGGGCGAGCGAGAAGATCACGCGCGAGACGGCCGCCTGCACGGCGGCGATCCCGGCGATGAACGCCAGCACGACCATCGCGAACAGCGGCGTCGCGACGCCGGCGCCGAGATGCGCCGTGATCGTCGCGGCGATCGGGTCGGCGACGCCGCCGGCCATCGCCGCGCCGAGGTCGGGGACGGCGAGGATCAGCCCGAGCGCGGCGTACATCACGATCAGCGCCACGACGACAAGCGAGAGGACGAGCGCCCGCGGCACCTCGCGGCGCGGATTCTCGACCTCCTCGGCGATGTCGCCGGCGCTCTCGAAGCCGATGAAGCTCCAGCCGATCAGCGCGACGGCGGCGAGCATCGGCGCCAGGGCGACGTCGGGCCCCCCGTGCCCGCCGAGCACGGCGGAGAGCGGCAGCTCGCGGAAGAACAGCAGCAGGATCGTCCCGATCACGACGCTGCCGAGGAGCTCGGCGCTTATCGAGATCGCCACGAAGACCTTCAGCGCGCGCGGCCCGAGCCAGTTGACGGCGGTGGCGGCCAGGAGGATGAGGGCGCCGATCGCGAGCAGCAGGCCGGTGGACGGCTGCTCGATGCCCGCCAGCGAGGCGGCGAACGGGGCCACGGCGTAGCACTGCGCGGTCACGAGGACGATCAGCGTCCACATGTAGGCCCAGCCGGCCGCCCAGCCGATCCGCGCGCCGGCGAGCCGCTGCGTCCACTTGTACAGGCCGCCGGCGAGCGGCCACACCGAGGCCAGCTCGGCGAGCACCAGCGCCACGAGCAGCTGGCCGCCGAGGACGACGGCGAAGCCGAGCCAGAACGCCGGGCCGGCGGCGCCGACGTCGATGTCGTCGCCGACCGCTGCGCTCGACGGCGCCGAGACGATCTGCGGGCGCGCGGCGCGCTCGCCCGAGCCGTCCTTCTTGAAGAGGTACGGCGGTGAGTAGATCTCCCCGGTGTCGTCCGTGATGCCGGTTCCCGGCCCGCCCGCGCCGGCTCCGGCGGGCGGCGTCGCGCCCGAGCGGGCGTAGGCGAGCTGCAGCTGCGACAGCGCGTCGCGGATCTGCTTGGCGTCTGGGCCGAGCACCGGCTCGACGAGCGGCAGCAGCGCCTTCGTGCCGTCGATCGCCTGGCGCACCTGCTCGAAGTCCGGCTCCTCGTCGGCGCCGGTCAGGCCCGCCTTGCGGGCAGCCAGGTTCAGCAGCGAGACGACGGTCTGGATGAGGACGTCCTCGACGCGGATGCGGCCGAGCTCGGCCTCGTAGGCGGCCCGCAGCTCCTCCTCGGAGAGTCCTTCGAGATCGGGGCCCTCGGGTGGCGGCGCGCCGGGATCGGTACTCATGCGGGAACCTCCTGTGCATACGTGGTCATCGTCTCGCGCACGGTGTCAGCGTAGACCTCGCGCAGGTCGCCCGTGTCCAGCAGCGCCGCACGCTGGCGCTGCGCGCCCGTCGGCCCGTCGAGCGCGACGTCGATGCGGGCCTCCTCGCGCACCGGCGCCGTCCACTCCCACAGCGCGTCGAGCGCCGCCCGCGTCGGAGTCTCGGCGCGCCGCTGCAGGTCGATCATGTTGCCGTCCATCCCGTAGCGAATGGCGCGCCACATGTTCTCCTCGATCAGCCGGTGCGTCGGATGCTCGAACGGCACGCCCTCGTCGATGTCGCGCAGCGCCTGCCCGACGCATGCGACGACGAGCGCCGCGAGGCCATCGGACTCGGCGGCCGTGATCTGCGCGTCGCAGATGCGCACCTCGACGGTCCCGAACGACGCATGCGGGCGGATCGACCACCACACCTGCGTGTACTCGACGATCGAGCCGGTCGTGATCAGCAGCTCCAGGTAGTCGCGGAACGCGCGCCAGTCGTCGAACGGGTCGGGCACGCCGCAGCGCGGAAAGGACTTCGTGAACGTCTGGCTGCGCACGGAGTGCAGCAGCGTGTCCTTGCCCTCGAGAAACGGCGAGCTCGCGCTGAAGGCGAGCAGCAGCGGCAGCACGGGGCGCAGGCGGTCGCAGGCCTGCACCGCGCGGTCGGCCCCGTTGACGCCGACGTGGACGTGCAGCGAGAACGTGTTGTTGCGCCGCGCGACGTAGCCGAGGCCCGCGACGACGCGGCGGTAGTGCTCGGTGTCGATGTTGCGCTGCTCGCGGTAGTCGGCCCACGGATGCGTGCCGGTCGAGGCGAGCGCGACGCCCTGCTCGGCGGCGAGCGCGAACAGCCGCCGGCGGCGGTCGCGCTGCAGCGCGAGCGCGTCGTGCAGGTCCTCTCCGCGGCCTGAGACGATCTCGATCTCCGAGGAGATCAGCTCGCCGGTGATCCCCTCCGACAGCGCCGTGTCCTGTGCGGCCGCGGCGTCGCGCAGGTCCTCGAAGCGCGGCACGAGGTCGAGCGTCTGCGGATCGAGCACCGCGAACTCCTCCTCGAGCCCGACGGTGAGATCCGTGGACGAGGCGAAGATCTCCTCCGTCTTGTCGAGGTCGATTGGCATGGTCGCAGCCGCGGGCAAGCGCTCTACGTCAGGTAGAAGTACAGCGCGTAGAGCAGATCGACCGCCGGCGAGGACGTGTGGACGGTCACCTCCGGCGGCACCTGCAGCAGCGCGTCGGAGTAGTTGAAGATGATCTTCACGCCGGCATCGACGAGGTCGTCGGCGATCGACTGCGCCGCGGCGGTCGGCACGGCGAGGACGCCGACGACGATGTCCTCCTCCTCCACGACGTCGCGCAACTCGGAAGCGTGCCGGACCCTCGTCGGCCCGACGGCCTGCCCGATCTTGCGCTTGTCGGTGTCGAAGATCGCGACGACGCGGAAGCCGTGGTCGGCGAAGATGTCCGACGACGCGATCGCCTGGCCGAGGTTGCCGGCGCCGAACAGCGCGATGTTGTGCTGGCCGGAGGTGCGCAGGATCTTGCGGATCTGCGAGACGAGCGCGTCGACGTTGTAGCCGACGCCGCGCTTGCCGAACTTCCCGAAGCCCGAGAAGTCGCGCCGTATCTGCGTCGGGTTCACGTGCGTGTAGTCGCTGAGCTCGCGCGAGGAGATCGTCTCCTTGCCCATCTTCTTGGCCTGCGTGAGCACCTGCAGGTAGCGCGACAGGCGCGCCGCCACACCGAGCGAGAGCCGCTCACCGCTGTTGATTGCCCCGTCACGCGACGCAGACGGGTCAACCGCCGTTGGAACGCGCTCGCCGGTCGTCATCGACGGTCCACTGTATCCAGAAGGCCGCGCAGCGCCGCTTCGTCGACGAAGAACTCGAAGCACTCCTCGCCGTCGAGTGTCACCACGGGGACGCGCTCCAGATATGCGGCGTGCAGCGCGTCGTCGGTGGTGATGTCGATCTCCTCAAATGGCGTGCCGACGCGCTCGAGCACCGCTCGCGCGTCATCGCACAGATGGCACCCGGGCTTCCCGTAGATGACGATCCTCACGCGAGCGCGCGTTCCCCGGAGGCGTAGGCGTCCAGCGCGAGGTAGCGGGGAAACGGCTGCGCGGCGACGTAGCGCGCCGCCGATGCGATCATCGCGGCGTTGTCGGTGCACAGCTCGCGCGGCGGGATCCCGAGCGTCACGCCGAGCGTCGCGAGGCGCTCGCGCAGGGCGCCGTTCGCGGCGACGCCGCCGCCGACCGCCAGCCGCGCGATCCCGCTGCGCTCGAGCGCCTGCTCGCAGCGCAGCGCGAGCGCCTCGACGATCGCGTGCTGAAAGCTCGCGGCGATGTCGGCGGCGCGCTCGCGCGCCGCGTCCTGGCCGAGCTCGCGGATGCGGTACAGCAGCGACGTCTTCACCCCCGCGAACGAGAAGTCCAACCCCTCGAGCCTGCTGGCGATCGGAAACGCGAACGCCTGCGGATCGCCGCCGCGCGCGAGCTTCTCGAGCGCGGGCCCGCCGGGAAACGGCAGCCCGAGCAGGCGCGCGCCCTTGTCGAAGGCCTCGCCGGCGGCGTCGTCGAGCGTGCGGCCGAGGACCTCGAAGCCGTCGTGGCGCTCGACGCGGGCGAGCAGCGTGTGCCCCCCGCTGGCGAGCAGGCAGACGAATGGCGGCTCCATGATCGGCTCGCTGCCGTCGATCCGCAGGAAGTTCGCGGCGACGTGCCCCTGGAGGTGGTCGACGGGCGCCAGCGGCAGTCCGCGCGCAGCGGCGATCGCCTTCGCCGTCGCGACGCCGACGAGCAGCGCGCCGACGAGCCCGGGCCCCTGCGTCACCGCGACGAGCCCGATGTCGTCGAGCCCGGCATCCGCGCGCCGCAGCGCGTCGTCGACGGCAGCGTTGACGAGCTCGAGGTGGTGGCGCGAGGCGATCTCGGGGACGACGCCGCCGTAGGCGTCGTGGATGCCCTGCGAGGAGATGACGTTCGAGCGCAGGTCGCCCGCGGCGCCGACGACCGCCGCGCACGTGTCGTCGCAGCTCGTCTCGAGCGCGAGGATGAGGGTCACGGGACGGACCGCGCAGCGTCGGGCACGTCGTCGAAGCGGCCCTGCAGCGTGGACTGGGTGCGCCACATCACGACCGCGTCCTCGCCGTTGTCCTGGTAATAGCGCCGCCGGCGCCCCGCGGCACGAAACCCGAAGCGCTCGTAGAGCTCGATCGCGCCGGCGTTGGACGCGCGCACCTCGAGCGTGAAGCGGGCGCCGTGGCCGTCGATCCGCCGCAGCAGGTCGGCGAGCATCGCCGTCGCGATCCCCCGCCGGCGCTGGGCGGGGTCGACCGCGACGTTCATGATGTGCCAGACGCTGTCGTAGCGCGAGCAGATCAGGTAGCCGACCATCTCGCCGCCGTGCAGGGCCGCCAGGCAGACGCCGGCGGGCTTGGACAGCTCGAGCACGAACATCGCAAGCGACCAGGGCGTCGGGAACGCGCGCCGCTCGATCGCGATGATCTGCGGCAGGTCGGCGTACGTCAGCCGCCGTATCTCGAGTCCGTCGGTCACGTGGGCTTCTTGTCGGCGAGCACGGCGTCGGGGGGGCGCAGGTAGTCCGGAACGACCAGGTCGCGCTCCGCCCCCTCTGGCGCCTCCAGCGCGAGCCGGCAGACCGCCCGGGCGCTGACGCCGTGCTGCGCGAGACGATCGCTGGGAACCGAGCAGCCGGCGCCTTCCAGGTCCTCGCGAAATCGTAGCGCGCCGTCACCCACGGCCAGCCAGGGCCCGCCCTCGTCCGCGACGACCTGTGCGAGCGCGGCGGGCGCGAGCGCGACCTGTCCGACGATGAGCTCGCCGCGGCGCCAGCCGGCGGCGAACACCTCGCCGCGGCGGGCGTCGATGACCGCGAGGACGCCGCTGCCCGCCGGCGCGACCGGCTCGGCCCCGAGCGCCAGCGCGCGCAGCGTCGAGACGCCGACGAGCTGCGCCTGGGTCGACTGCGCCAGCGCGCGCGCCGTCGCAACGCCGATCCGCAGGCCCGTGAACGTCCCCGGCCCGAGCCCGACGGCGACGCGGTCGACGTCGGCGAAGCGCAGGCCGCGCTCGCCGAGCAGCTCCGCCGCGAGCGCGAGCAGCTGCGTCGCGTGGCCGGGACGCTCGCCCGGCGCGGGCTCGTGGCGGCGCTCGGCGGCCTCGCCGGGCAGCGCTTCGTCGAGCAGCGCGACCGCGGTCGCGGGCGTCGCGGTGTCGAAGCCGAGGACGATCACGGCTCGATCCGCACGAGCCGGCGATCACCGCCGCGATGCGCGAGCGATACGCGCGCGGCGACGCGCCGGGGCTCGAGCCCCGCCGGTGCGCCGACCTCCGGCCACTCCACGAACGCGACCCGGTCCTCCGCGAGCTCGTCGGCCAGCAGCGCCGGATCCTCGTCGGACAGGTCGCCGAGCCGGTAGAGGTCCAGGTGCGAGATCGGGACGTCGCCGTCGTAGCGGCGCGCGAGCGTGAACGTCGGGCTCGTCACGGGCGCCCGCACGCCGAGCGCGCGGCAGGCGCCGCGCACGAACGTCGTCTTGCCGGCGCCGAGCTCGCCGGACACGAGCACGACGTCGCCCGGCCGCAGCCGCCGGGCGAGCTCGGCGGCGAGCGCCTCGGTCTCGCCGGGCGCGCCCGTCTCGGCCTCGATCCACGCAGGATCGTGGATCGAGGCCTGTCGTCCGGCGAAGGCATCCGACGGCGACAGCCGGTCGGGATCGTTCGGTTCAGGCTCAGTAGAGGTCGGCATCGGCGGTGCGCAGCCGCAGCCCGAAGCCCATCAGCGTCAGCGCGACGCCCGCGAGGAACAGCATGCGCGCGTCGCTGCCGGTGTTCGGAAGCTCAGCGGGGGAGGTCGTCCGCGACCCCTCGCCGGTGAGCGGCACCGGCGGGGTCGTCGAGACCCCGACGCCGTCCTGCGGAATCGTCGAGGTCTGCGCGGACGCGGCGGCGGGCACGACGAGCGCCCCGGCACAGAGCAGGGCGAGGAGGACGCGACGGGCGACGGGCGGCACGCCGCGCACTCTAGTACTTGCGGGGGCGACCACTGCTGCCTGCGACGGCCGCCACCGGAGGCGTTCGCGCAAAGAGCGGCTGCGGGTCTTCGGTGCCGGTCCTGCCGCTCGCGGGGCCGCTCACTATCGTCGCAGGGGTGTTCAGCTCCGGTCAGGCCGCCCGCTTGGAGGCCTGCGCCCGCGTCCTCGACCCGCCGGCGCGCGTCGTGATGACGGGCAGCGTGCCCGAGGAGGCGTTTGCCGCGATCCGCAGCGGAGCGGGTCCGGGCGTCGAGGTGCTCGTCGTCGGGACCGGCGAGGTCGCGGCGATCGAGGGCTGGATCGACCTGCTGTTCATCGGGCCGGCGGCGCCCTACAGCGTCGCCGCCGAGCTGTTCGCGCGCTGGACGGGGCGCGTCGCGCCCGGCGGTCTGCTGTTCGTGCACGGCGCCTTCGCCGCGCCGCCGCTGACGGCCGCGCTGCTGCGCGCGGTCGGGTCCTCGCGCGGGTGGCGCTACTACGGGCGCGACGGCGCGCTGGCGGAGTACGTGCGCGCCGATCTGACGCACGGCGAGCGCGTGCTCGACGCGATCGCCCAGCTCGCCCAGCTCGCCTACTTCGCACGGCGGACGGCGCGACAGAGGCTGCGGCGCCGAGTCGCGTGACGAGCGCCGGCCGCGGACTACATTGCAGGGATGAAGCACACCCCGATCGACGCCCCCATCAAGAAGACCGACGACGAGTGGCGCGCCGAGCTGACGCCCGAGCAGTACGAGGTGCTGCGGCGGGCGGGCACGGAGCGCGCCTTCACGGGCCGCTATGTCGACGAGAAGGCCAACGGCATGTACACCTGCGCCGGCTGCGGCGCCGAGCTGTTCTCCTCGGACACGAAGTTCGACTCCGGCACCGGCTGGCCGAGCTTCACCGATCCCGCCGTCGCGGCGGCGGTGACGCTGCGCGACGACAACAGCCTGTTCATGCGCCGCACGGAGGTCCTGTGCAGCCAGTGCGGCGGC
>JAHWJE010000140.1 GCA_019348575.1 Actinomycetota bacterium
GGGGGTTGGGGGGCCCGGGGCGCCGGCGCCCGCCGCCCCGCCCCCCCTGCACCCGGTGGGCGCGGCCGCTGGTACCAGCCCGCCCCCGGCCCGCCCCCCCCCCCCCCGAGCGGCCCCCCGCACGCCCCCCCCGCCCGCCCCACGCGCATCGACGTCAACCAGCACAACCCCCCCCCCGTCCCGGGCCGCCGCGCAGGCCCCCCGCGGCCGTGGGCGGCGGTGCGTGCCGGTTCGCAACTTGCCAGCCCGCTCGGACTATCATTAAAGTACGGTTGCGGGGTCGCAAATGAACGATTGGGACGATGCCGAGCGTCGGGTCGAGAAGGCGCAGGAGCTGTTCGAGCAGCGCCGCTGGTCGGAGGCACTGGAGGAGCTGCGCGCCGCCGGGGCCGAGGCGATCCAGCTGGAGGGCCCGGTCGATCCGCGCGGCGGCGCGTCCGGGGCAGGTGCGGGCGGCAGCGTGCGGGTCGTCGCGTCGACGGCGCTGGTGGAGGGGGACGAGGGGGGCGTGCGGGTGGACGGCGTGCCGCTCTACCCGCCGTACCGGTTCGTCGTCGTCGGCGACTCCGCCACGCTGGCCTCGGCTGTGGGCATCCCCGGCGGGGTCGTCGACAACGTCGAGCAGCGCGGTGGCTCCGTGCTCGTCGAGCGCCGCAGCGAGGTGCTCGTAGCCGCCTTGCGGGCGATCGACACGCCTCGTTACGCTCGCCCGGCCCCGCAGTCCGGGGACTGACGGGCACCGCTGAGCGGTCCGCCCGCTGCCTCCGCCGCCCCCGCGCGTACCGACCGAGAGAAGGCCCGTGGCTCCCGAGCTCAAGTACACCGCCGAGCACGAGTGGATCGCCGTCGTGGGGCAGGGCGACGACGCCGTGCTGCGCATCGCCGACCTCGTGATGGACGACGACGCCCACCGCGTCACCCGCGGCGGCGTCGACGTGGCGCTGTCGCCGACCGAGTACAACCTGCTGCGCTTCCTCCTGCTGAACCAGGGCCGGGTGGTCTCCAAGGCGCAGATCCTCGACCACGTGTGGGCCTACGACTTCGGTGGGGACGCCAACGTGGTGGAGACCTACATCAGCTACCTGCGCAAGAAGATCGACACGCTGGGCCCGCCGCTCATCCACACGGTGAGGGGCGTCGGTTACAGCGTGCGGGTGGCCTGATCGGATGTCGCTGCGCCGCCGACTCGTCCTCGGGCTCGTGGCGGTCGCCGCCGTCCTGATCGTCACGAACGTCGCGCTGTCGCGGACCATCGAGGGCTTCCTGCTCGACCGGCTCGACGAGCAGCTCGTCGACGTGGCGTCGCGCGGGTCGACGGACTGCATCCCGAGGACGGCGAAGCGGTACAGGCCCGCGACGATCAGCACCGCCGCGATCAGGCCGACCGTCAGCGCGAGCTCGAGCGCCGCTCCCTGTCCGAAGCCGATGGCGCGCCAGAGGTCGATCAGCGGGCCGACGATCGCATTCCATGCCTCGCCTCCGGTGAAGCCGTCGAACGACGTCGTGCCGATGATCACGCAGACGAGCGCGACGGTGCCGGGCACGATCGCGAGCGTCGTCAGGCCGGCCAGCGGCGGCCGCAGGTAGAGCCCGTCGCGCGCCCATCGCAGCGGCGAGATCCGCGCTAGCAGCCCGAAGTAGACGCCGAAGCCGTCCCCGTAGCGGTTCCACTGCTCGATTCCGTAGACGCTCATGCCGACGAGCTGCACGGCCGCGTAGACCAGCGCGAGCACCGCGAGGTTGCTCGGATCATCGCGGCCGGAGTAGGCGAGCTCGACCCAGGCGAACGCCAGGATCCCGAGCGCCGCCGGCCAGCGCCCGAGCCTGGCGGGATAGGGCATCGGAGCGGGCAGGCCGCCGCGGCTCGCCCTGCGCCCGACCGCGGCGACGGCGCGCGCGATCGCGCGCCACGGGTTCAGCGCCTTGAAGACGTCGCCGGCGATCGGCGTCACGATCGCGAGCCCGACCCAGAACAGGACGAAGATGAACGTCGGCGCGGGGTTGTTCGTCGACGTCTGGTCGCCCGCGAAGCCGGTGTAGAGGACGAACACGAAGAGCGCCACGCCGATCGCGCCCGCCAGCGGGTCGAGCGCCCGTGGCAGGCCGGCGATGCGGCGCTCGGCCGGCCGCTCCAGTCGCGGCTTGGGCCACAGCACCGCGAGGCCGACGAACGACGCGACGAGCACGACCGCCGCGGCCCAGCCGAACAGCCACTTCGGGATCGGCAGATCCTCGCGCCCGACGATCCCGTGCGCGAGCGCGCCGTCGGGGGCGGCCACCAGCACCAGGCCGGCCGCGACGAGAAGAAGCGCGAGCAGGCGGCACCGGGGCATGGGCCGCTGAGTCTAGGTTCTGTGACCAGCGCGCACACTCGCCCAAGCCGGCGTTCCCGCCGTCTTCCCGCCCGCCGCCGCAACCGTCGCGCCTGCGAGGACCCGGCGCCGGACGTCCTCGACCGAGCGGAGCTGTGATGCGGCGATCAGCGACTCATCGACGGTCGCCCCGCTTGAAGTTCGTCCGCTTCACGATCGGCTTTCCGGGCTCGAGCGGGGGCACGCGGTGAACCTCGTCCTCGTCGAGGACGTGTTCCTTCCCGTCTGCCAGGTCGACCGCGACGACGGCGCAGTCGGGCGGGATCGAACCCAGCTCGCGTATCTCCTTCGCCGAGATCGTGTCCCTGCCCCACGGATGTGTGACGCCTTCGATCGAGATCTCGAACGGTGCGTCTGCGGTTCCTTCTGCGCTCATGCTCTCACCTCGCTATGACGTGTCGTGTCGCGTCCGCCGTGCGCCGGCGGCCCTCCGCAGCGCGCTGCGATCGGTCGCCTGCAGGCTGACCTGGCGCGTACCCCGGCGAGCGCCTGCCGGATCGGGGCTGTCCGGTCGCTTACCGCGGCCGTCGCCGCGCAGGCGATCAGACGCCGCGGCCAGCGCCCATCGGCGGGCAGCTGAGCCCGCGTGCTTATGATCGAGCGATGGCCGCGGATGTCCCGCTCGAGCGATCCCCGTCGCGCATCGTCAGCCTTCCGCACGGCGCTCCGGCGCTGGCCGGCCTGGCCGCGACCGCCGGCGTGATCCACCTCGTCGCGACCGTCGAGCACGTCGGCGCCGACTGGGAGCTGGGCGTCTTCTTCACGCTCGTCGGAGCTGCGCAGCTCGGCGTCGGCTGGCGGATCTATCGCAACGCGGCCGGCGCGCGGCTGCTGAAGCTCGCCGCGCTGGGCAACCTCGCCGTCGCGCTGCTGTGGGTCCTCTCGCGCACGACCGGCATCCCCGTCGGCCCCGATGCCGGGAAGGTGGCGGCGATCGGCGCCGGGGACACGATCGCGACGTTGCTCGAGCTCGCGTTCGCCGCGATCGCCGGACTTGTCGTGTGGCGGGGCGAGCAACGGGTCGCGTGGCTGAGCAGCGGCATCGGGATCCGGCTGACGGTCGCGCTGCTGTCGCTGGCCCTGACGACCGCCGTGCTCGGCGGCCACGAGCACTGATGATGCGCCTTCGGCTACTCATCGCGGGCGCGATCGCCGCCGCACTGCTGCTCACCGGATGCGGCGGCGGAGAGTCCGAGGGACCGCGCGCGCCGCAGGCCGCCTCGTCGGCGAAGCTGCGCGCCAAGCTCAACGGTGCGACGCAGTCGCGGCGCAGCGACTTCCCGGCGACGAACGGGCGCTCGCTGCGGCAGATCGCCGACGCGCTCGAGACACGAGCTCGCCAAATCTCGGCGGTCCGCCTCGCCCGACTAGACCTCTTTGGCTGGACGCGCGCCAGCGCTTCGCGCTCCGCAAGGCCGCGATCGGCTCCGGGCGCTCACCGTCGGCCTCGTCGGCGGCGGGACCGCCGGCCTGGCCTGCGCCAACCGCCTCCTGCAGCTGCTGGGCGACGACCCCCAGACCATGGAGCGTCTCGGCGAGGTCCCCGTGGCGGTCATCGAGAAGGCCAAGGCCTGTGGCGGGCACAGCCTGTCGGGCGCGGTCATGCGCCCCGGCCCGCTGGAGGAGCTCTTCCCTGACATGTCCCGCGAGGACTGGCGCAAGGAGGGCTTCGCCTTCGGCGAGGTGACCAAGGAAGCCGTCTACATGCTGCCCACGGGCAAGCGCGCGCTGAAGATCCCCACCCCGCCGCCGTTCAAGAACCACGGCAACGAGGTCGTCTCCGTCGCGGCCCTGGCCCGCCACCAGGCGGCCAAGGCCGAGGAGGGCGGCGCGTACATCCTCACCGAGACCTCGGCGTCCCAGCTGATCGTCGAGGACGGCCGCGTCGTCGGTGTGCGCTCGGGCGACAAGGGCCGCGGGCGCGACGGCGAGCCGCAGGCCAACTTCGAGCCCGGTACGGACGTGCACGCCAAGGCGACGGTGCTGGCCGAGGGCTCTTGGGGCCACCTCACCGGCGCGGCCATCCGCGAGTTCGGCCTCGCCGAGGACCGCGAGCCGCAGGTGTGGGAGCTGGGGGTCAAGGAGATCTGGAAGGTTCCCAAGCCGCTGGACCGCGTCATCCACACGATCGGGCCGTGGCCGCTGAAGCTGAGCTCCCGCTACGGGCAGATCGGCGGTACGTGGCTGTACCCGATGAAGGACGAGAAGACCGGCGACGACCTCGTCTCCATCGGCTTCGTGATCGACCTCGAGTACGCCGACGCCACCACCTCCGCCCACGACCTCCTGCAGCTCTTCAAGACCCATCCGCTCGTGCGCAGGATCCTGGAGGGCGGCGAGCGGGTCGGGTGGGGTGCCAAGGCGCTGCCCGGCGGCGGCTACTGGTCGATGCCCAAGCTGTCCATGCCGGGCGCCGTGCTGGTGGGGGACGCCGGCGGGCTCGTCGACACCGTCGCGCTCAAGGGCGTGCACCACTCGATCAAGTCGGGCCACCTCGCCGCCGAGGCGATCCACGCGTCGCTGAAGGCGGGGTCGTCGGACTTCTCCTCCTACGAGGCGGCGATCGACGAGTCGTCGGTCGGCAAGGAGCTCTACCAGGTCCGCAACACCCGCCAGCCGTTCCAGAAGGGCTTCATCAAGGGCGGGCCGATGGTCAACCTCGGCATCGTCTCGAAGGGCAAGCTGCCCGGCGGCAAGCTCTCGTGGCACCGCAGCGACGAGCCGGAGATGTTCATGGGCGACACGGCCAAGTCGTATCCCAGGCCGGACGGCAAGTACATCTTCGACAAGCTCTCGTCGGTCTACATCTCGGGCAACGCGACCCGCGACGACGCGCCCAACCACATCCGCGTGCAGAAGAACGTCCCCCGCGAGATCGCGGAGACCTGGGCGTGGATGTGCCCGGCCGCCGTCTACGAGGTCCCCGAGGACGCGCCCGAGGAGGGCCCCGTGGACCTGACGGTCAACTACACCAACTGCGTGCAGTGCGGCGCGATCACCGCCAAGGGCGGGCGCCTGACCGTGCCCGAGGGCGGCGACGGGCCCCTGTACCGGCAGGCCTGACCACGCCCTCGCGGCGCCTGGCCGCACGCACTGGAGCGGGCCGTG
>JAHWJE010000141.1 GCA_019348575.1 Actinomycetota bacterium
ACGAGACGTCGGAGACGACCTGTCCCCCGCCGAGCCGCTGCGCGAGGACCTCCGCAGCGATCAGGTCGCCGGCCCCGATACGGTGACGACGACCTCGCCTCGAGCGTGGCCGGCTTGCATGTGGCGGATCGCGGGAGGGACTCGATGAGTTCCTTGAGCACCATCAGGTCCTCGTTGTTCTCCGAGCAGATGAACGTCTTCACTGTCTGGCCGACGAGCGGGGAGAGCGCGATCGCTCGCAGCCAGGCGAGCCGCGTCACCGCGCGCCGAACGCGATCGCGACCTTGATGTCGTCGTCGCGGGCCGTCAGCGCGCTCTGCCATTGCTCGAGCGAGACCCAGCGGGTGACGAGCCGCTCCAGCCAGTCGCGGTCGGCGCGCGCGAGCGCTTCGGCGGCGAGCTCGTAGTGGCGCCGGTTGGCGTTCACGGAGCCGAAGATGAGGTCGTTCTCGAGTACCAGCTCGCGGTTGATCGCGCCGGCGTCGACCTCGATCCTGCGTCCGGCCGGCGAGACGCCGGTGAGGCAGACGATGCCGCCGGGATTCGTCTGGCGCAAGACGTCGAAGACGAGGCTGCCGACGCCCGTGGCCTCGACGACGACGTCGACGTCGCCGACGTCCTGCACGTCGCCTCGGTGGTACGTGGCGCCGAGCGCGGCGACGGCCTCGGGCTTCGGCCCGCCGGCGACGACGTCGAGCACGTGCACGTCGAGGCCTCGCTGGCGCGCCAGCAGCGCGGCCAGCAGGCCGATCGTTCCGGCGCCTGTGACGAGGACCGTCTCGATCCGCGTGCACGCGCGCCGGCTGATGCGGTCGATCTGGTCCCACGCCTTGGCGACGATGCTCGCCGGCTCGAGCAGGACGCCGAGCCGGCCCAGCTGCGGGTCGACGCGCACCGCGAACTCCGGCTCGACGCGCCAGCGCTCGGAGCCATAGCCGTCGACCTCCTTGATCCCGCGCTCGGTGTAGCGCCCGTTGCGGCATTGGTCCCATTCGCCGGCGGCGCAGCACACGCAGGGCTCGGGATCGGGGCGTCGCACGATCCCCACGACGAGGTCTGCGGCCGCGACCGGCGCGTCGCCGGGCGCCTCGACGACCCGTCCCAGCGACTCGTGGCCGAGCACGAGCCGTGCGCGCCCCGGCGGCGACCATCCGTACTCGCCGCGGATGATCTCGCCGTCGGTGCCGCAGACGCCGATCGCGACGGCCTCGACGAGCACGGCCCCGGCTTCGAGCGGCGGCTCCGGGATCTCCTCCAGCCGTGCGGACCGAGGCTCGCCGGGGACGACCGTGATCGCGCGCATCACGCGCGCCTTCGGCGGTTGGCGGGCCCGAGCCGGCGATCGAGGTTGAGCGCCGAGTTCACGAGCCCGACGTGGGTGAACGCCTGCGGGAAGTTGCCGACCAGCCGCTTGGCGCGCGGGTCGTACTCCTCCGACAGCAGCCCGACGTCGTTGCGCAGCGCGAGCAGGCGGTCGTAGAGCGCCAGCGCCTCCTCGCGGCGCCCGGTGAGCGCGAGGCAGTCGACAAGCCAGAACGAGCAGGGCAGGAACGCGCCCTCGCCCGGCGGCAGGCCGTCGACGTCCGGCTGCGTCGGGTAGCGCATGACGAAGCCGTCCTCGACGAGCTCGCGCTCGATCGCGCGGATCGTGCCGTCGACGCGCGGATCGTCGGGCGCCAGGAAGCCGACGAGCGGGATCATCAGCAGGCTCGCGTCGAGCTGCTCGGAGCCGTAGAACTGGGTGAACGTCGCGCGGTCGGCGTCGAAGCCCTCGCGGCAGACCTCGGCGTGCACCTGCTCGCGCAGCGCCCGCCACCGCTCGGCCGGGCCCTCCAGACCGAAGCGCTCGACCGCCTTGACGGCGCGGTCGAACGCGACCCACGCCATCACCTTGCTATGCACGAAGTCACGGCGCGGACCGCGGACCTCCCAGATGCCCTCGTCCGCACGCTGCCACGAGCTCTCGAGGAACTCCATCAGCTTGACCTGCAGGGCCCAGGCCGCAGGATCCGGGTCGATCCCCGCGTCACGTGCGTCGTGCAGCGAATCCATCAGCTCGCCGTAGACGTCGAGCTGGAACTGCTGTGCGGCGCTGTTGCCGATCCGCACCGGCACGGAGCCCTCGTAGCCGGGAAGCCAGGGCAGCTCGAGCTCGGTGAGGCGCCGCTCGCCGGCGGCGCCGTACATGATCTGCATCGCCTCGGGCTGGCCCGCGACCGCGCGCAGCAGCCAGTCGCGCCAGCGCTCGGCCTCCTCGGTGTAGCCGCCCGCCAGCAGCGACAGCAGCGTGAACGTCGCGTCGCGCAGCCAGCAGAAGCGGTAGTCCCAGTTGCGCACCCCGCCGATGCGCTCGGCATCGGCACCGCACTCGCCGTCCTGATCGACGCCACGATCGTCCGAGCGCTGCTGGTACCCGCACTGATGGCGCTACTCGGCGAACGCAACTGGTGGGCACCACGACCGCTCGCGCGGCTGCACAACCGCTTCGCACTCCGCCACGAAGGGGCGGCGGCCTGACCGATCCGGTCCATAGTCGCACCGCGCGGCTTCGAGGAGCGAGCGCTGTGAAACCGGCCGGCGCCGCAGTGCGCGATCCGCTTGCGGTGCAGGAGCGCAGGCGCAAGGCTCCGCGCATGAGTACCACAGATCACACGGGACCTGTTCCGTTCGACAAGCAGGATCAGGTCGACAAGATCGAGGCCGGGTTGCTCCCAGGCGAGACGATCATCGCGGTGTACGACGGCAAGGGCGGAGGGACGGGCTTCATCGGGCTGACCAACCGCCGGGTCGTCCTGCAGGACAACGGCTTCGTCGGCAAGAAGGTCGCCCTCACTTCGGTCCCCTACAGCAAGATCAACGCCGTCTCGTTCATCAGCGACAAGAGCATGCTGGGAAAGCTCGCCTCGAGTAGCTCGATCGCTCTCTCGGTCGGCAGCACGACCTACGAGATCGACTTCCGCGGGCAAGAGAAGGCAAGGCACGCGCACGACGTGATCCTGGGGTTCATGAGCTGATCGGACTCTCGCGACGAACCGCGCGCTGACAGCCGCCGGCGCCGTCCCTGGCGCTCCTCGGCCGTCCTGGCCTATGCCGTCCCTTGGCGCTGCTCGGCCTTGGCCATCCCTGGCGCTCCGTGGCCTCGGCCGTCCTTAGCGCTCCTCGGCCCTCCCTGGCCTTGGCCCTCCCTGGCCTGGCCGTCCCTGGCCATCCAAACCTTGATCTTCCGTTCAATGCATAGAACGCGGCAGTTGCCCGTCGGTTGGTCGGTCAGCAGGTTTTTCTTCTGGCGGCCACGCGCTTGGCGCGAGGGAGGACCGCAGGAGCGCGCCTAGTAGAGAACAAATCTGGCTTTTTGTCCGACCGAACGTCATAGTTCCGCGCGTGGCGACTGTCCTGGCTCCGAGGCGGCGCTTTCCCGCCCCGCGCCGCGCCTTGCGCGATGCCCACGACGAACAGCTCGTCGCTGAGGTTCGCGCGGGCAGTCGCTCTGGCTTCGAAGCCGTGTATGACCGCTATCACGCCGGGATCCTCGCGTTCTGCCGGCACATGCTCGGTTCGCGGGAAGAGGCGGAGGACGCGGTTCAACACACCTTCGCGAGCGCCTATGGCGCGTTGGTCGCGGAGGACGAGCCCGAGATCGCGCTGCGGCCGTGGTTGTACGCGATCGCCCGCAACCGATGCTTCTCGATCTTGCGCGCCCGCCGCGAGCATGTCCCGCTCGAGGACGCGACGCTTCCCGCGACCGCGGGGCTGTCGGCGGAGGTCGAGCAGCGCGAGGATCTGCGCGCCCTGCTCGTCGACCTGCAGCGGCTGCCCGACGACCAGCGTGCTGCGCTGATCCTCGCGGAGCTGGGCGCGCAGCCCTACGACGAGATCGCCTTGGCTCTCGCGGTGCCGCCGGGCAAGATCAAGGCGCTCGTGTTCCAGGCTCGCGAGACGCTCGCGAGCCGCCGGATCGCGCGTGACGCCGACTGCACGCCGATCCGCGAGCAGCTGGCGGTCGTGCGCGGAGGTGCGCGGCGCCGACGCGAGCTGCGCGACCATGTCGCGCAATGCGAGGGGTGTCGGGCATTCGAGGCTGACGTCCGCCGTCAGCGCGCCGGCATGTCGGTACTGCTGCCCGTAGCCCCGACGCTGGCGCTGAAGGACAACGTGTTGGCCGGCGCGTTCGCCGGCGCCGGGAGCGGCTCAGCCACGGCCGCGGGCGGCGCGGCCGGCGGCGCGGCCGTCAGCGGGACGTCCGGTGCGGCAGGCGGAACGGCATCCGGCGCGGCAGCGACGGTTGCGACGACCGGTGGGGCGGCAGCGGTGGGAGGCGCGGGCGCCAGCAGCTTCGCAGCGGTCGCCGGCGGCGGCGTTGTCCTCTTCGGCAAGGTCATCGGTGCGAACGCCGTGACGGGCCTCGTGATCGCGGCCGTCGCCGCCGGCGGCGGCTACGTCGCGGCGAAGGAGCTGCGAAGCGACGGAGCCGCGCCGGCGGCGCAGGCAGCGTCCGCGCAGACGCCGTCTGCGGAGCGCTCCGCGAGCGGTGCACCCGCGCCCGGCGTCACTCCCGTCAACGCCGCCAACTGTGCCCCGCCCCCCGGCGCCGGCGCCGCAGCATGCACCACCCAGCCCGCCGCAGCCGCGAAGGCGTCACCCGCCGCCGCATCCACTGCCGGCAATGCGTGCCTCGATCCATCGGCGGGCCCCGCGAGCGGATGCGGGGCGGCAGCCGATCCGGCTGCATTGCCGGCTGGTCAGGGGAGCGGCGGCCCCGTCGCGAGCGGCACCTCCGCCCCCGCTGACGACTGCCCGAGTACGCTGCGCGCGATCTTCGGCAACTGCGATCAGGACGAGGCGTCCGATCGCGCGCCGCGAGAGCGAGCTCCCGCTGCTCGCGGCCCTCATGAGCGAAGCCCCGCTGGCCGAAGCCCCGCTGGCCGAAGCCCCGCTGGCCGGGGCCCCACCGGCCGAGGCCCCGCTGGCCGAAGCCCCGCTGGCGGAGGCCCCGCCGAGCGAGGTCCCGTTGATCGAGACCGCCCCGCCAGTTCCGACCGCGACGACAAGTGCCCGGGCGTTCCGGCCAACACCGCGAGCGGCTGCCGCCAGCCTGCGCCGGTCGATCCGCCGCCCGGCCGTAGCGGGGCGCCGGACGGCAACGGCAGTGCCAACGGAGCGGACAAGTGCGCGGATCTGCCCGCGAGCACCGCCAGCGGATGCGATCAACGCGCGCCCGCCGATCCACCAGCCGGGCGCGGGGCTCGCGGCGACGTTGACGGCGACGGCACGCCGGGGCGCTCGGGCAACTGCCGCAAGGTCCCCACCGGAGCCGCGTGCGCGAGCCAGTCCAGCAGAGCGAACCGATCGGGGTTGGCGAGCCGCTCGACCTCGACGGTCTACGGGTGATGATCTCAGCGGTTGCGTCCCCAGCCGATGGTCCGATCGGCGACTCGGTTCTCGCGCTGGACGACGGCGCG